>JAJFHT010000254.1 GCA_021775495.1 Hyphomicrobiales bacterium
CATGGTCAGCGTCGGACCGATCCCAAACGCCATGGATCCGGAGTTCCACATCTCCAGCGTTGCAATCTGCAACATGGTCGCCAGTCCTTGGCCACCATATTCCTCGGGCCCGGCAAGGGCATTCCAGCCGCCAGCCGTCCAGCGCCGATAAAGTTCGCGCCAGCCTGGAGGCATTGTCACAACGCCGTTTTCAAGCGGCGTTCCATGCGAATCACCAATTTGGTGCAGTGGCGCGATTTCCTCTGATGCGAACTTGCCCGCCTCCTCCAGGATCGCATCAACGAGATCATCCGACAGATTGTTCAGCAGCCCGGACTCCAGCGCCTTGCCCAATCCGGCAACATGTTTGAGCGTGTTTGAAATCTCGTCGACGGGTGCCCGGTACATGATTGGATCCCTGTATTCAGCCGGTTTCGGCGTGGTTTGGTCAATGACCGCCACAGTAATGGCGCTTTCTGCTGCCTTGCTTTTTACGTAAACGTCAATCCAAAGACAAGCGGGCAACAGATGACCTGGAACCAGCGGCACATCGACTCATTGACATCGCGGCGGCACAATGGATCATGCTCCCAGGCATGATGAAGCATTTACAAGGCAGCCTGCTTTGCATGGCGGTTATGGCTGCCGCGACCTTGTTGGCTGCGGCAGGTGTTCATGCGTCCGATTTTTCGCGGCCCTGGGCGCGGCTTGACCGGGCACTGGTGCTGGATGCCTACGAATACAATTCCATCGACTGGAAGAAGATGACCCGTGACAAGAGGATCGTCGGATTCATCAACAAAGGGTCGGACGGATTACCCCCTGCCTACCGCTGCTCGGGCAATGCCACACAATTGAGGCTATGCCGGGCGTTGTGGCGACGCTACTCCGTGGCGCGCGAACTGTATCAGACGCGAAAAACCATAGCGAAATCACTCGGGCTGAAATGGGGCGCCTATCATCTCGGACGACCGGGCAACCCGATCGCCCAGGCCGAACATTTCATTGAATTCACCAAACCGGAGCCGGATGACCTGATTGCGATCGATATCGAGGAAGACAATCCGGAAAAGTGGCTGTCCCTTGAAGACGCCGAACTGTTTGCCAAACATATCTACCGGCGGCTCGGGCGCTATCCGGTGCTCTATACCAATGGCACCACGGCACGGGCGATCGCCAACCGACGCCATGAACTGCCGCTGCTGTCGCGATTGCCGCTCTGGTACGCCCGCTACATTCCGGAGATCGATAGGTTTTTCCCAAAGGGCCACTGGGCCAATTATGCCTTATGGCAGTTCAATTCGCAGGCAAATTGCAACGCACGACGCTGTCCCTACCGGGTCGCCGGCACCCCATTGGATATCGACGTCAATGTTGCACCAATGACCGTGGACGAATTACGGGCCGTCTGGCCGTTCGGAGGACTGGTCGGCAGCGGTGCGATCATGCTCGCAAGCATCCCGGTCCCGATCCCGCGCGAACGCGGGCTTGAGGGCGAACCACGGCTGCGTTTCCTGCCGGTCAAACGGCAAACGCCGGTGATGGTATTGACGGAACAGTATCGGTTGGCGGGCGACCGCTCACAGCCGGAACCGGCAACCGGAGCCGTTCTTGCTGCTCTGACACAGGCTGGACGCCGTGCGGAGATAAGGCCCGGAGACGGTTCCAGCGCGCACCCGGCCTCGATTTCACAAACTCTGGCGGATGGTACCGACTACGCTGTTCAGATTCAGCTTGCCGGTGAGTTCTCGAATGAAAAACCGAAGGAATCGGGAACTCTGCTGGCACTGGCGCAATCCTATCGCGACGCCCGCTACAATCGAGCGGTTCCAACTTCGCAGGACGTCGCCAAGACAAGTATCGCAGCGGCCGATTCCGTGCCGGATTCCGAGGATGCCGAAAACGCGCTGCCGCCGGAAGTGGTCACGGCCTACAGCCTGGCAGGAAACCGGCGGCCAAGGAAATCGGACTCCCTGGCCGTAGCGACCAGTTCCTCCAACAGCCGTTATGGTTTTGCAACCACCCGAACCACGGAGACCGATGACGTCACCGGCCCTGTCGACGAAACAGCGCACCCGGAAACAGCAATCAGTGTCGCCACGATTTTTGCCGAAGACCGGTTCGCCCTCGCCGACTGCACCCTGCCGCAATCGCCGGCCCTGGCCGGTGGTATCAACACATGCGGAACACTGTCACGCTACATTAGACCGTTTGGCCTCAACGCCCCGGCGACACCCGCCTGCCGCCGTGTCCAGGCCATCTGTTCGGCCCGGCTTGATGTCGGGGCTCCGCGCAGATCAGCTTTCTGACTGAATCAATAAATCCACGTAAAGCACTATTTTCAAACGATTCTTGCTGGCTGTTTCGAAACTGATCTTGGCGTAGTTCACACGGCACGCCAGCCAATGTCACGGCGGCAGAATCCGTCCGGCCAGTCAACGGCGTCAACCGCTGCATAGGCTCGCTGCCGGGCATCGGCGACGGTCTTTCCCATCGCCGTGATACCAAGAACACGTCCACCATCGGCGACAAGCGTGCCATCGTTCATCGCCGTTCCGGCGTGGAAAATCTCAAGCTCATCTTCGACATCGAGGCTTTCGGGAATGTTGATGACACCACCCTTCCTGGGTGTTCCGGGATACCCTTTTGCCGCCATGACAACGCACAATGCGACCTTGTCGTGCCAGCTGACGGACATTGACTCCAGTGCACCTTCGGCCGCGCCTTTCATCAGCAAAAGGATGTCATCCTTCATGCGCATCATCAGCACCTGACACTCCGGATCACCAAAGCGGGTATTGTATTCGATCAATTTCGGGCCATCATCCGAAACCATCAGCCCTGCGTAGAGCACGCCGGTGAAGGGTGCGCCCATCTCGGCCATGCCGCGCATGGTCGGTTCGATGATCTGCCGCATGGTCTGGGCAATGCGTTCCGGCGTCATGACAGGCGCCGGCGAATAGGCGCCCATGCCGCCGGTATTGGGTCCGGTATCGCCGTCTCCGACACGTTTGTGATCCTGCGCCGTTGCCAGCGGAAGTGCGGTCTTGCCGTCGCAGAGACAGAAGAAACTGGCCTCCTCGCCTTCCAGGAAAGCCTCGACAACCACTTCAGCGCCGGCATCGCCGAACGCGCCCTCAAAACAATCGTCGATGGCCTCCAATGCCTGACCCAGTTCGGTTGCCACGACAACGCCCTTGCCGGCCGCAAGTCCATCAGCCTTGATGACGATCGGCACGCCCTTCTCGCGCACATAATTCCTGGCTTTCGGCGCATTGTTGAATCGCTGATAATCCGCGGTTGGAATGTCGTACTTCGCGCAGAGGTCCTTGGTGAATCCCTTCGAGCCTTCCAGCTGAGCCGCGGCAGCACACGGCCCGAAGACACCAATCCCAGCATCTGTCAGGACATCCGTCAAGCCGGCCACCAGCGGCGCTTCCGGACCGATGACAACGAGATCGATGTTCCTTTCGCGGCAGAATGCCAGAACGGCCTCATGATCTTCAACATTGAGCGGAACACAGCTTGCCGAGCCGGAAATTCCAGGATTTCCGGGCGCGCAAAATAACTTAGTCAGAACCGGAGAAGCTGCGATTTTCCAGGCCAGCGCATGCTCGCGACCGCCGGAGCCGATAAGCAGTACATTCATGGTACGCCTTCCCTGCCTTGTATGTCGGTTGGTTAGGCCGCCAGTTCTGCAAGGTCAAGCGGACGCACTTCACGTCCCACAGAAGGTTCGGTGGACAATCTCGGTCTGTTCCGGTGCATTGGAATAGGCCGCAAAATCCGGTTGATCATCATAGGGTTTTTCAAGAACCGATACCAGTTCGTGAAACGGCTGGAAGTCCGAATTTTCCACCGCAGCATTGATCACCGCCTCAATCCGGTGATTGCGTGGGATGAAGGCCGGATTGACCGCGCGCATGGCGGCCTTGCGCGTTTCCCCGGTAACGTTCTCCAGTTGAAGCCGCCGCCGCCATTTCCTGGCCCACACATCAAAGGCCTGCGGATCGCTGAAGCGGCTCCTGATCGATTCGTCCGCCTCGATGGAGATATCGGGATCGGCAGCGGCGCCGTCACACAACGCCCGAAAAGTCTGGGTAAAATCCGCACGATTATCCACCATGCGCTCAAGCAGGTCCTGCAACAAGGCATCATCACCTTCCTGTTCGCTGACAAGACCGATCTTGCCCCGCATCGCATTTCGGCGGGCACTGCCGATGAGACCCGGAAAGGCATCGACAGCCGCCTGGGCTTCGGCCACGGCCGTTTCATCATCGGCAGCGAGCAACGGCAACAATGCCTGCGCCAGGCAGGCCAGGTTCCAATGGGCGATATAGGGCTGGTTGACATAGGCGTATCGGCCGGCCCGGTCTATCGAACTGAAAACCGTCTCCGGATGATAGGCATCCATGAACGCACAAGGGCCGTAGTCGATGGTTTCGCAGGCCACCGACATATTGTCCGTGTTCATCACGCCATGAATGAAACCGACACGCATCCACTGCGCAACCAGGACCGACTGGCCGGCAACGACGGCATCGAGAAAGGCGCGGTACGGATTCTCCGCCTCTGCGCATTCGGGGAAAATCCGCGCGATCACGTGATCAGCCAGCAACTGCATGGCCTCGACGTCGCGCCGCGCCGCGAAATACTGAAATGTGCCGACCCGTACCAGACTGCGGGCAACGCGGGTCAGAACGGCTCCCGGAACGATCGTTTCGCGCCAGATCATCTCACCAGTGGTGACCGCCGCCAGCGAGCGTGTCGTCGGTACGCCGAGAGCGTACATGGCTTCGCTGACAATATATTCGCGCAACACCGGTCCGATCCAGGCACGACCGTCGCCAATGCCGGAAAACGGCGTTCGTCCGGAGCCTTTCAGTTGAATATCGCGCCGCATTCCGTCCTTACCGACGACTTCGCCCAGAAGGATTGCCCGCCCGTCGCCAAGCTGCGGTACAAAGTTACCGAACTGATGGCCGGCATAGGCCATGGCAAGAGGTTCGGAGCTTTCAGGTACCTGGTTGCCGGCGAGCACATCGACACCCTGCGCTGAGGTCAGCACTTCGGGATCAAGGTTCAGCAGGTTCGAAAGTTGATGGTTCAACCGTATCAGTTGCGGCGCGTTCACCGGTGTCGGCGCCAGCCGGGCGAAAAAGCGTTCCGGCAGCCGCGCGTAACTGTTCTCCAGTCCGAGTGCTATTGGCAATGTGTCAATGGCCGGCATCAGACTGCAGCCCTCACAGATCGACCTTTGTGGCCATCGGCAAAGAGAGACCCTTTTCCCGCATGACCGCCCGCAACCGGTCGGGATAGTCGGTGATGATACCGTCCACACCCATTTCAATCAGCGCTTTCATGTCCACCTCGTCATTTACCGTCCATACAACCACCTGAAGGCCGAGTTTTTGTGCCTCCGTCACTTCAGCCTTGTCGATGTCACGGAAAAACGGCGACCAGACGGCACCACCGGCAGCCTCGATCAGCCGAGGGACGCTGCCACCATGGGCGCCGATGTCAAACCCCGCTGTCCAGGGAGACGGTCCCTCCCCCTGCTTGCCGACATTGTCGAGCCAATCCTGCTGCGCCGTCAGGTAAACCGTTGGCAGTTCCGGCGCGATGCGCTGAACAACCTGCAATGTTCTCCAGTCAAATGACTGAACCGCGGTTCGGTCTTCAAATCCGTTGCGCTTGATGACATCAACCAGCGCACGGGCAAATTCCTCCGGATCGACGGTAAGCTCTGTTTTGAACGGATTGATCTTGGTCTCGATATTGAACCTGACCGTTTCATTGCCGGACTTGCGAACCAGCTCGAAAACCTGATCCAGCGAGGGAATTCTGGTGCCGTCAACCGGTTTCTGCTTGCCGAACCGTTTTGCCATGCGGGACATCGGGTCGATCCGCCCGACGTCGAATTTCGACAGCTCGGCAAAATTTAGGGCGTTAATAGCGGGCGGCTGTTCGGTCAGCCATTTGCCATCGCCGGTCCGTGTGATTGCCGGTTCAAGACGTTGGTTGTGAGCAACGACCACCCGACCGTCGCGGGTCACGCCGGTATCCAGTTCAAGTGTCGTCACGCCGATCGAAAGTGCATGGGCGAATGCCGGCAGCGTGTTTTCGGGCAAAAGCCCCCGGGCGCCACGGTGCCCTTGCAAGTCGAACTCGCCCGCCACAGCCGGAACACTGATGGCCAGCAACAGGCTCATCGCAGCAACAAAACATGACCTCATGGGGCAATTCTCCGATATGCCGACATATCGCACCGGGTCTTGGCGACATGGATTGACGAAAATGCAAAAATTTCACGCTGGCTACATCCAATTCAATTTGGGGCAGCGCCGGCGGGAAACAAGAGACCGCACCTTCAATCTGACAAGCGATCGTTGAGTTGTCCACCGGTTCACTTGCCGGCTTTGCAATGGCCGGACAATTGCGTATGGTTTTTGCATGGTGCCTCTGGGAGGAGCCCTGCTTCAGTTGTTTCTGTTGTCATCAAACCGCAACAGAAGCCGCGTAGCCCGTGCAGGTCCGTAAATTTAGGAGACAGTAATGACTATAAAGAGTGTGATCGCAGCAGGTGTGTTCGGAGCGTCAATGACGCTGTCGAGCTTCGCATCGGCTGAAACGGAAATACAGTGGTGGCACGCAATGGGTGGCAGACTTGGTGAAGTCGTCAACGAAATTGCCGATAAATACAATGCCAGCCAGGGTACCTACAAGCTCGTCGCGACCTACAAAGGTGGCTATGAGGACACGATGACGGCTGGTATTGCCGCGTTCCGCGCCAAACAGCAGCCACACCTGATCCAGATTTTTGACGCCGGCGCAGCAACGATCATCAATGCCAAAGGCGCTACCGTTCCGGTCGCCGACCTGATGGCCAATCAGGGCAAGGGATTCAACATCGAAGACTACATCTCCGGTGTGCGTTATTTCTACGCCGATTCGGACGGCAAGATGATCGGCATGCCGTTCAACAGTTCAACACCGCTGCTGTATTACAACAAGGATGCCTTTGCCAAAGCCGGCATCGACAATCCGCCGAAGACCTGGGAAGAGCTTGAAGCCATCGCGCCGAAGCTCAAGGAAGCCGGTTTCACCGCACTGGCGCAAAGCCACAGCCCTTGGATTTTCTCCGAGAATTTCCACAGCCGTCACAACATCCAGATGGCGACCGAAAACAACGGCTATGACAGCACTGATGTCAAGATCCTCTACAATAATCCTGAGATGATCATGCATTGGACCAAGGTGAAGGAATGGCTCGACAAGGGCTGGTATGGCTATTATGGCCGCGCCTGGGGTGACAATCAGGACGCCTTCATTCAGGAAAAAGTCGCCATGTGGCTCGGATCATCCGGCTCGTTTGGCGGCCTGACAAAAAGTGCCAAGTTCAAATTCGGCACGTCGTTCCTGCCCTATTGGGAAAGCATCACGAAAGAACCGAAGGGCACGTTTATCGGCGGCGCTTCGCTGTTTGCAATGTCAGGCCACGACGAAGAATCCTACAAAGGCGTAGCAGACTTCCTGGGATTTCTGACCAGCCCGGACATGCAGTATTTCTGGCATAAGGAAACCGGCTATGTGCCGATCACCAACGCTGCCTATGACCTTGCCAAGAGCGACGGTTATTACGAAACCACGCCGGACGCTGAAATCGGTATTTTGCAGCTGAGCCAGCCGGCTGGTGATTGGACCAAGGGTTATCGCCTCGGATATTATGTCCAGATCCGCGAAGTGATGTACAAACATTACGACAACATCTTCTCCGGCGACTCATCGGTTGAGGATGCGTTCAAGGCGATCGAAGAGGAAAGCAACGCACTGCTTGCGCGCTTCCATTCGACCTACAAATGATTTGACGCGACCGGCGGCGGTTCATCTGCCGCCGGTCGACCATTTAAACTATTTGATTTGAAACGGCGGGCAACGGACGATGAAACGCGTACAATTCGAGCATAGCGTCATTCCGTATCTTTTCATTGCACCGCAGATTCTGATCATAACAATCTTTTTTCTCTGGCCGGCGGCACAGGCGATCTTCCAGTCGTTCCTGCTGCAGGATGCGTTTGGACTGTCATCGCAATTCGTCTGGTTCAAGAACTACAGCGACACCATCTTCAGCAATTCATGGCTCCAGGCAGCCGGGTTCACCATGGTATTTTCATTCCTGGTGACATTTCTGTCGCTTGCCATTGCACTGTTTCTGGCCGTGAAAGCCAATGAGGTCATACGCGGCGCGAGGTCATACAAGACCCTTTTGATGTGGGCCTATGCGATTGCACCGCCGGTTGCCGGATTGATGGGCAATCTGATGTTCAATCCGCTGATCGGCGATCTCTACAAGTTCCTCAACGCGATTGGCTGGGACTTCGACCACAAACTCGACTCGTTCGATGCTGGGTTCGTGGTGGTGCTGATAGCTGTCTGGAAACAGGTCAGCGTCAATTTCATTTTCTTTCTGTCCGGTCTGCAAGGCATACCGAAATCGGTGACTGAAGCGGCAACGCTGGATTGTCAGAACCCGACACGGCGGTTCTGGACCATCGTCTTCCCGCTGCTCGCACCAACGACATTCTTCCTGATGGTGATCAACATCACCTACGCATTTTTTGAAACCTTCGGCATTATCGATACGACAACGGTTGGCGCACCCGGCGGCTCAACCACTACGCTGGTCTACAAGGTCTATCTCGACGGCTTCCGTGGTGCCGATCTCGGCGGATCATCGGCACAATCTGTGGTGCTGATGATCATCGTTCTGGTGCTGACGGTGATCCAGTTTCGCTTCATCGAACGCAAAGTCCATTATTAGGAGGATCAGAGGATGTCGAATTTCGATTGGCGCACTGCCACTACACATCTGGTTCTGATTATGGGCGCTGTGTTCATGAGCGCGCCGGTCTGGGTTGCGTTCATGTCATCCACCCATGCGGCCGACACACTGTTCAGGGACGGTCTGCAATTGTGGTTCGGCGGGCATTTCCTCGAGACCTACAACCAGGTGCTTTTCGAAGAGGGCGGGGTCATGAAAAAGGTGACAGCCACCCGGATGCTCGGCAACAGCCTGATCCTCGGCATTGGTTTTGCAGTGGGCAAGGTGATCATTTCGATGCTCGCCGCCTATGCTATCGTCTATTTCAGGTTTCGCCTTGCGGCGCCGCTGTTCTGGATCATTTTCATGACCCTGCTGCTGCCGCTGGAAGTGCGCATTATCCCGTCCTACGAAGTGGTTGCCGGTCTTGGGCTGCTTGACACCTATACCGGACTGATCCTGCCGCTGATTGCATCGGCGACAGGAACATTCTTTTTCCGGCAGTTTTTCAAATCCGTTCCGGAGGAATTGCTCGAAGCCGCACGACTCGACGGCGCCAATGCATGGCGATTCTTTATCGATATTCTTGTGCCGATCTCCAAAACCATGATCGCCGCGATCCTGATCATCATGTTCGTCGTCGGCTGGAACCAGTATCTGTGGCCATTGATCATGACGACACAGGAAAACAACTACACACTGGTGATCGGCATCAAGCAGATCTACCAGGTGCTTTCGGAGGGTGGCGAGTTGCCGCAATTCCAGAAGGCTTTTGCACTGACGATCCTTGCAACTCTGCCGCCGGTCCTAGTCGTGCTGGTGTTCCAGAATTGGTTCGTCAAAGGATTGGTTGAAAGCGAGAAATAATGGCTGGCGTCAAACTCAACGGAATCAACAAGGTCTACCCGAACGGCGCTCACGCGGTGCGCGGCGTCGACATGGACATAACAGACGGCGAATTCATCGTGTTTGTCGGGCCAAGCGGCTGCGGCAAGTCGACCCTGCTGCGGATGATCGCAGGGCTGGAAACCGTTTCCGACGGTACGATTTCAATCGATACCCGTGTGATTAATGACGTGACACCGGCGGACCGTGATGTCGCCATGGTATTCCAGAACTATGCGCTTTATCCGCATATGACGGTTCGCGGCAACATGTCTTATGGGTTGAAGAACCGTGGCGCATCAAAGCCGGAAATCGAACAAAAAGTCGTCGAAGCGGCAAAAATGCTGCGCATTGAGGATTTTCTCGACCGGCAACCCAATCAGCTTTCCGGCGGACAGCGCCAGCGAGTTGCAATGGGCCGCGCCATCGTTCGTAATCCGAAAGTGTTTTTGTTCGACGAGCCGCTGAGTAATCTGGACGCCAAGCTGCGGGTGCAAATGCGGATCGAAATTAAGAAGCTGCAGCGCGGTATGGGCGTCACCAGCATCTATGTCACTCACGATCAGACCGAAGCAATGACATTGGCTGACCGGCTGGCGGTGATCAACAACGGACAGGTCGAGCAGATGGGTGCGCCGATGGAACTCTACAGCGACCCGCAGACCCTGTTTGTCGCGTCCTTCATCGGTTCGCCCCAGATCAACCTTATTCCGGCCCGGTTCGAAAAACCCAATCTTGTCAGCGGATCGCTGAAACTGAAGGGATTCAAAGATCTGCCCGCGGGCAAAGACCTGATGCTCGGCATTCGCCCGGACCATCTTGGCGTCAACAGCAGGGGTACGCTGAAAATGCGGGTCGACCTGGTGGAGCAGCACGGGGCCGATAATCTCATCTACGGTGCGCTTGAGGGCACGACCGGGGATGGCAATGAAGAACTTGAAATTTGCCTGAAAGTCGACCAGACCACGCATCCTGACATCGATGAAACAATCAAACTGGGATTTGATCCGGCCCAGGCATTTGTCTTCGAAAAAGAGACAGGAAAGCGTCTCATCTAGATCGGTAGATAACCAACTTTTGCCGTGCGACAACGGCAGTTCTGATCCTCATTCATACGGAAAGCCGTCATGTCCGCTGATATCGACACACGTCTTTCGTTTGCAAAAAGCCTTGCGCTTGAAGCCGGCGACAAGGCCCTCGCCTATTTTCGCGAAATCGGAAGTCTGGTAATTGAATCCAAGGGCGTTCAGGACATGGTATCCAATGCCGACCGGGACGTAGAGACCTTTGTCCGACAACGCATTGCCGAGACTTTTCCGGGCGACGGCATTGTCGGCGAGGAATATGAGAACGTCGCCAGTTCGTCGGGATATACCTGGGTCATCGACCCTATCGACGGAACGGCTAATTTCGTTCGCGGAATCCCTGCATGGACCGTGGTTCTTGCCTGCGTTCATGATGACCGGAACCGGATCGGCGTCATTTATGATCCCTGCAATAATGACTTGTTCTGGGGCGCAGTGGGGCGTGGCGCCCATCTGAACGACGATGTGATGTCGGTGGCCGGGACTAATGGAATCAATGACGGCAGCCTCGGCGTCGGCATGAACAACCGGACGACCGGCGAACTGATCGTTCGTTTCATCGATCACCTGATCCAGCGGGGCGGCATCTTCTATCGCAACGCATCGGGGGCGCTGATGCTCGCCTATGTGGCCTCCGGCCGGCTCATCGGCTACGCCGAGCCGCACATGAATGCCTGGGACTGCCTGGCCGGTCAGTTGCTGATTTCCGAAGCTGGCGGTGTCATTGAGACACAAAGCGCGGACCGGATGCTGGAAGCCGGTGGAAGGGTTATTGCCTCAGCGCCGCCAGTGTTTGACACACTTGTCGAAATGGCGGAAGCGTCGACCTGGCAGAAAAACTGAATCCAATCCGCCCTTGTGCTTCCTGACTGGCGATGACCATGACCTTGAGAGACATCGCCAATCACCTGATCCTGATCGCCGGAACGGCGTTCCTGGTACTGCCAATAGCGCTGATATTCTTTTCGTCGACCCATTCCAGCCTGACGCTGACGACGGAAGGCCTTCAAATGAATTGGGGCGGACGGTTTCTTGAAAATTACACTAGGGTGATGACGCTGCAGGCCGGTTTCAGCGATGACATAACCGCGGCCGGCATGTTGAAAAACTCGCTGATCGTCGGCCTGGGTGTGGCAATATTGACTACAGTGCTTTCCCTGTTGACTGCCTATGTCATCGTGTTTTTTCGGTTTCGCGCGGCTGGATTCGTTTTCTGGCTGGTGTTTGTCACGCTGCTGTTTCCGCTTGAATCGCGTTTCATCCCGACATTCGCAATCACCTCGGATCTCGGGCTGATCAACTCGCATGTCGGCATCATTCTTCCGGTGCTGGCCCTGGCGCTCGGCACGTTTTTCTTTCGCCAGTATTTTCTCACGATTCCGAAGGAATTCATCGAGGCGGCAACTCTGGACGGCGCCGGGCCATTCAGGTTCCTGCTGGATTTTATTGTTCCGCTGTCGTGGAGCCGTGCCGGCGCGATCTTCACAATCGCCTTTATGTTCGGCTGGAACCAGTATCTCTGGCCGCTGATGATCAGCAACGACGAAAGCCTTTACACGCTGGTGCGCGGCATTCGACTGATCGGACAGGCATCAGGCCCCGGAATGGCGCTGATCATGATTTCGATCCTGCCGCCATTTCTGCTGTTGCTGGCATTTCAGCGCTGGTTTTTCCGAGCACTTGTCGACAAACACGGCCAGCACTGAGCATTTCCGGCAGGAGTCTACCTGCCGGAAACGATATTCAATCCGCGGACGCTACTTTTTCATCGCCTGCATGACCGCACCGACAACACCGGACAGCACGCCACCGCCGGCAAGTCCGCCGACCGCCTGTCCAAGCAATCCGCCGAGCGCTCCGCCCGCTGCAGGGTCAGCGCCGGCCGCACCGCCGAGCATTGATCCCAGTATCGAACCGCCGCCAACGCCACCGACGGCACCAAGAACCGTTCTCAGCACCATGCTAAGCGCCTGCTGCTTGAGTGCACCGCTTACAGCGTTGCCGCCAATGGCGCCTGTCACAGCCTGAATGATGATTGGAATTAGAGCTTCCATTTGTTTCTCCTCCAGTGGGGATCAATCCCCGTCCCCCAGTTCATCAGACTTGAAACAGCTGGTTTGTCAATCCTGCCCTCAATCTGCAAAAACCCCGTTGGTTTCACGAACCGAACGAACTCTGGCGCCACATCAATTTTTTTTGTGGTTCCATTGCATCCAAGGACCTATCCTGAGTGATCTTTGTAGTATGCAGTACTCAAAACAATCGCTCTCATAAGAGTAACCCGATCGGAGACGTCTCCTAATGTCATTGAAACGTTGTTCAAACCTGCTGATCGTGGGCACCCTTTCATTATTCGGCTTGTCTTTAGCCGGCTGCAGCGAATCAGACGACCAGCGCGAAGATGCAGCTCAGGTTGTGCGCCCTGTACTCACTCAGACGGTCGAAACGACTCAATCAGAAACCCAGCGCTCATATCCAGCGATTGTGTTGCCGGCGCAGCAGGCAGAACTGTCGTTTCGGGTATCCGGGCGGATCATTGAGTTGCCAATCCGGGCGGCGGCACAAGTCAAGAAGGGCGATGTGATTGCACAGTTGGACACGCGCGATTTCAATGCTGAAGTCGCGCGGCTGGAAAACCAGCTCACCCAGGCGAATGCACAACTCAGCGCTATGACTACCGGCGCGAGATCCGAAGACATTGCGTCGCTGGAGGCCTCACTCACCGCTGCCGAAGCACAGGTGAAGGCGGCGAAGGATCAGGTCGAGCGGACACGCAGCCTGTTCGATCAGGGAATCGTCACCAAATCGAAACTCGATGGCGACCTGACAAATCTGGAGGTCACCGAAGCACAGCTGGAAGCGCAAAAGCAGGAACTGATCAAAGGACAGAGCGGTTCGCGAAGCGAAGACGTGGAGGCCCAGCAAGCCGCCATCAAAGGGCTGCAGGTACAGTTGAACACTGCCAAGGACAATTTGTCCGACACCACTTTGCGGGCACCTTTCGACGGAATGGTGGCCAAACGATCGATCGACAATTTCCGCAATATCCAGGCCAAGGAAACCGTCGCTATCCTGCAGCAATTGGATACGCTTGATCTGACGTTTGATGTGCCGGGACCGGATATTGTCAAACTTGCCGGTCGTGAAACGCCGGTGCCAACTGCAAGATTGGACGGCATCGAAGGCAGGGTGTTTGAAGCGCAATTCGTAGAACTGACGGCGCAAGCTGACCCAACAACGCAAACCTTTCGCGGTCGCGTTTCGATCAAACCGCCGGAAGGCATACTTATACTTCCGGGAATGTCAGGAACTGTCACAGTCACGGACTCCAGAGAAAACGTCTCGACAATCCTGGTACCTTCCAGCGCAATCGCATCAAAGGCCGACGGAAGCGCTATTGTCTGGGTTCTGAGTGGCAACGCCAATACGGTCGAGGCCAAACCTGTTAAAACCGGCGAAGCAACGGGTTCAAGTATCTCCATCCTTGATGGACTTGCCGCCGGGGATGTCATTGTGACCAAAGGTATTTCACAATTGCAGCCGGGCATGGCTGTGCGCCCCGTCTCCAGTGTCGGGGACTGAGCCCTATGAATCTTGCCAAATTCGCCATTGAGAAGCGCCTTGTCAGCGCACTTCTGACGCTGTTGATATTGATCGCCGGTTTCTACTCCTACACCAACCTTCCCAGATTCGAGGACCCGGAATTCATCATCCGGCAGGCTCAGGTCATCACGCCTTATCCGGGCGGCAGTGCGGCCGAGGTTGCCGAGGAAGTTACCGAAGTCATTGAAAATGCAATCCAGCAATTGCAGGGCGTCAAGGAAGTCAAATCCGTCTCATCCGTGGGACTTTCCGAAGTTACGGTCGAGTTCACCATTGCCTCAACCAAAAACCGCAACATCCTCAATCAGAAATTCACTCAGCTGCGCTCCAAAATTTCCGATACGCAGAACCAGCTGCCGCCGAATGCCGGCCCGGCAACGGTCTATGACGATTTTGGAGACGTTTATGCAGTCTATTTCGCCATAACCGGCGATGGGTATTCGTTGCCGGAACTCAAGCAATACGCCAAATCCCTGCAGCGAAAACTCGTGCTGGTACCTGGTGTGTCCAAGGTCGTTCTGATCGGCGCTCCTCAGGAAGTGATTTATGTCGAATACGAGCCATCCCGTTTGATTCAGCTCGGTCTGTCCTCCGGCCAGATCGCACAGGTACTTGAAGGTCAGAATCTCGTGACCTCAGCTGGCAGCGTCGTGGCCGGTGATGCGCGTCTGGAGATTCGACCGGATTCCGCTGTTGGTTCCCTCACCGCTATCGAAAATCTGGTAATTTCTGACGCACAGAATGGCCGTTCCTTCCGACTGAAGGATATAGCGACAGTGAGCCGGGGATTGAAGGAACCCGCCGACAAACGTCTTTTTCGGGACGGAAAGCCTGCGATCGGACTGGGCATTTCCAATACGATTGGCGGCAACGTCGTCAATATGGGCGACCTGGTAAATGCCCGCATGGACGAGCTCATTGGAGCTCGCCCGATCGGGATCAACGTTGAGGCGATATCGGACCAGTCCATCACTGTCCGGGCTTCGGTCAGCGACTTTGTAACCAATGTCCTTGTCGCGCTGGTCATCGTGGTTGGAACATTGCTGATTTTCATGGGAATTCGAAGCGGCCTGTTAATGGGCGGCATCCTGTTGATCACGGTCGCGGGAACCTTGTTCGGCATGTATCTATATGGCCTCGACATGCAGCGCATTTCGCTCGGGGCACTGATCATCGCCCTCGGCATGCTTGTGGACAACGCCATCGTGGTGGTTGAGGGCACTCTTGTCAGGGTTCAGCGCGGCGAAACCGCGGCGCAAGCCTCGATTGCCGTCGTCGAACAAACGAAATGGCCCCTGCTCGGCGGAACAATTGTTGGCTTTCTGGCATTCTCACCCATTGGTCTGTCACCAGACAATACCGGGGAATATGCGGGCTCTCTGTTCTGGACGATCTTGATCTCGCTGTTGTTCAGCTGGCTGGTGGCAGTCTGGCTGACCCCGTATTACTGCACCCTTCTGCTCAAACCCGGAACCGCCAACAGCAAAGCGACCTCGGAAGAGCATGCTTTTCTCAAGGGATATCGTCGAATCCTCAATCTGGCGATCAAAGTCCGCTGGCTGACCATTGGATTGATTGCAGCATTGTTCGTCTCGGCCGTTCTGGCGTTTTCACTGGTCGGGTCCGGGTTCTTCCCCGCTTCCACCCGGGCGCAATTTGTGATCGACTATTTTCTTCCGGAAAACACCGACATTGAGCGGACTTCCCGGGACATCCTGGAGATCGAAGACTGGGTTGCAAAACTCGACGGCGTCACAAGCACCAATGCTGTTGTCGGCGGCGGCCACCTTCGGTTCATGCTGATCTATGACGGTGAAAGTTCGAATCCCGCTTACGGGCAGATACTCATCGATGTCGAATCCTTTGACCAGATCGAGCCCCTTCTGGCGACGATCCAGAACCATATCGACAGCAGTTATCCAGACAGTCTTGCGAAGGTCTGGAAGTTCGTTCTCGGACCCGGCGGCGGCAGCAAGATCGAAGCACGATTTGAGGGGCCCGATGCCGTCACGCTTCGCGAACTGTCGGACCAGGCCAAGGCGATACTCGCCGATGCCGGCGCAATCAGCATCAGGGACGACTGGAGCGAAATGATCCGGGTGATCCGTCCTGAAATAAACGAGGAAAACGCCAGACGGCTGGGCCTCACCCAGGGAGATATTTCAAAGGCGATTGCCGGGCGGTTTGATGGAACTCAGATAGGGGTTTACCGGGAAGGCGATGAATTGCGGAAGATCATATTCCGGCCAACGGAGACATATCGTGATTCAATAGATCGTATTAAAAACGTGCAAATTCTAAGCCCGGCCTCGGGAAGATATGTCCCGATTGCCCAGGTGGTCGACGGGTATGATTTTGTCTTCGAAAACGGAAAAATGAGGCGGTTCAACCGCGCTCTGGCGATCCAGACTCAGGCCGACCCGGCACCCGGCGTGGATTCAAATGTGCTTTTCAGTCAGATTCAGTCCAAGATCGAAGCCATTCCCCTACCTGACAACTATACGCTGACATGGCGCGGTGAATATGGGAACAGTACCGAGGCAAATGCGGGACTGGCTGCGACTATGCCGCTCGGCATCGGTGCCATGGTCGTGGTGGTATTCCTGCTGTTCAACGCCATTCGTCAGCCGATTATCATCTGGCTGACGGTGCCGCTTGCATTGATCGGTGTTGTCTATGGCCTGATCCTCACCGGAACTTCAATGGAATTCATGGCCATATTGGCCATGCTCAGCCTGATCGGGATGCTGATCAAAAATGCGATCGTCCTGATCGACCAAACCGACACCGAAATCGCAGATGGCAAAGCCCGCATGGATGCGATTGTCGATGCTGCGGTCAGCCGGGTCAGGCCTGTCAGCCTTGGTGTGCTAACCACTGTTCTTGGTGTCGTGCCGCTGCTTTGGGACCCGTTCTTCAAGAGCCTTGCCGTGGTCATTATCTGCGGCTTGAGTTTTGCCACCATCCTGACGCTGATCATCGTTCCAACGCTCTATGCCGTATTCTTCCGGGTGCAGCAGGAAGAAGTCAGCGGGAAAATCTAACTCATCCATGAACCGCGATCAGAAAAGACCGAAAATCGGTAGATTTGCCCTGATCAGAATAGTCATTCTGACCCTCCTGTTGGCTGGTCTTTCGGCATATGTGCTCACGCAGTTTCTTCAGAGCAAAAACCGGGAAAACGATGAGGTCGACCGTGTTCGCGGCCGCATTGAACAGTCCGTTTTCCTGGGGCCGATACTGGAGAACGAGCCGGATGCCAAAACAAGCATCCGCGATGCGATCCTGTCCAATCTGGGAATTGACGAGGCGGAAAACGCCAAACGCGCGGTCGCCATAGCGGTCGGATTGAACCGGCGATATGCGGCTCCGGCGTTGCGCGCGGCGGATGACTCCAACATTCTCAGCGTCTGGTTGACCCGGACCGAAACCGTCCTCTGGCTATCTGACAAAAATGCCGAAGCCTGCGCTGTTTTTGTCCGCAACGGTTCAATCTGGCCGGCGGACCTCGGAAAGGACTTCAAAGAGGTATACCAGCGGCATCTCGATGCACAGAAGACCGCATATCTCGATGGTTACGGAAAACAACCGCGCGCCATTCTCGATGAGGCGACATTCTCCACGCTGCTGCTCGGATATCTCGGGTTCGGCGATGCCGATATTGCCGTGTTTGAGGAGCCGTCATCAAAATCCGCGGAAGATATCTGCGCGGTTGGCGTAACCATCGCCAACGGCCTCGGCAACCTACCGGAACAGCATCAAGTCCCATTCGTACGGCACTTTCTGACAGTTCAAAATCCTTTCTGAGCCAACCGGCATACGCACGATCGTTCAAGACATGTTTGCCGGATTCCTGACCGATTGATCTCATGATCAGGATCCAACGATGACCGGCAGTCTGTTGCTGCTATGGCTGGCCGCCATACCACTCATGGGCAGCCCGGGGCCGGCAACCATCAGTCTGGCCGCGGTAGGTGCCACATATGGAATGAAGCCGGCGCTGCTCTATCTCTGCGGGATCGTCGCGGGTACCACCGGCGTACTGCTGATGGTTGCAGCGGGGCTCACCGGCCTGATTCTGGCACAACCTCAACTTTCAAACGCCCTATCGGCAATCGCGGCTGTCTATATTCTCTATCTCGCATACCGCATCTCTGTTGCCCCAATCGGGAAATTCAGCTCCAACGGCCCTGCACCCACCGCGGCTGGCGGTTTCGTCCTCGCCATCTTCAATCCCAAAGCATATGCGGCCATCGGCGCGGTCTTCAGCAGTATCGAAATGGTTGCCGGTAATCCGCCGGCGGATGCTCTTGCCAAGCTGGTGGCACTGCTGCCGGTGATTGTCGCGGTCAATTCCATATGGCTCTGGATCGGCTCGGCTCTGGCAAAATATCTGCAAAGTCAGCGCTACGGACGAACGATCAACATTGCATTCGCCCTGCTGCTTGTATTGGCAATGATGCTGGCGGTGATTTGAGCCGCGACCGAGATCCGGGAAAACGCAGAACTTGCGCCAAATCGCCCGCTTGACGACCGGGATTTACACTGCCACGACAACCGGACAATGGAAAAAATCCAGTCAAGAAATAATCAGGGGCGTGTTGCGGATGCGCCGTCAGGCCATTGGGTTTACCGTCTATTGCCCAGAGCACTATGGCCTTATGCGCAGCTTGCACGCTGGGACCGGCCAATCGGCTGGTGGCTGTTGCTATGGCCCTGCTGGTGGTCTGCCGCACTTGCCGCCAGTGCCGGAGCCAAACCAGGAGCCCAACTGACCGATGTAATGCCGTCCCTCTGGCATCTCGCCCTATTCCTTGTTGGCGCCGTTGCCATGCGCGGTGCCGGCTGCACCTACAACGACCTTGTCGACCGCGACATCGACGATCAAGTCGAGCGCACCCGCTCCAGACCGCTGCCATCGGGCCAGGTCACGCCGAAACAGGTCATCGTCTTCGTCTTTGTCCAGGCATCCATCGGACTTGCAGTGCTGCTGCAATTCAACTGGTTCGCAGTCGCCTTGGGTACGGCTTCCCTGCTGGTAATAGCGATTTATCCATTCATGAAGCGTATCACCGACTGGCCGCAACTGGTCCTTGGTCTGGCGTTCTCCTGGGGTGCGTTGATGGGATGGGCAGCGCATTTCGGCAGGCTGGAACTGGCACCGCTGCTGCTATATTCCGGCTCGATCCTGTGGGTGATCGGCTACGACACGATCTATGCCCACCAGGACAAGGAGGATGATGCGCTGGTCGGCGTGCGTTCCACTGCGCGATTGTTCGGTGACAAGACAAAAACCTGGCTGATCGGGCTCTATGGCACCGCGCTGCTGTTTTTCGGCACCGCTTTCGCACTGGCCGAAGTGCCCCTGCCGGCGCTCGCCGGACTGCTGGCCGCCGGCAGCCACATGATCCGCCAGATCAGAACACTCGATATCGACGATCCGGATCAGTGCCTGAAACTGTTTCAGTCGAACAGCACCGTTGGCTGGCTGATATTCCTCGGCCTGCTCGGAGGCGGAATCTGGGCCGTGATAAGTCCCAATTTCTGAATGTGGTTTTACATCACCGCCTACTTGCGGGCGATGATCTCTTCCCCGTCGACGACGAGCCGCAGGCCGAGATTGCCGGACTTTCTGCGGGCAAGGAAGCGCGGGCGGCGATGCTTGGTCAAAGACCGTTTGCGGCGGTCCTTGACAGGCCGCGTTTTCAATTCGCCAAGCGAGTCCTCCAGCGGACGGGCAACCCCGTCGGCCTCGAAGATGAGCATCGGCAAACGATAGGCTTCGGCCCAGGCGCGCCAGTCGGCTGCAATGTCGTCCAGATCGGATGCCACCAGCAGCGGAACCGACAGCGACTTGTCGCTGTGAAGCAATTCGAGCGTCACCGTCACGTTGCCGGTATCATCTTCGATCGCCCGCGCGGCAACACCCTTGAACACATTCGCCGGCAGGGCGATGGACACCGGCAGGCCGCTGATTTCCAGCCTGCGCCTGACCACGACACCACGTCTGCTGATCGTGAAGTTGATGTCGCCAGTTGTCTCTTGCGCGGCATAACTTACCGCCTGAGGCAACCGTGTGGGATCGAGCCGCATTTCGCAGCCCGCCCACACGGGTTTGAGCCCGGTGTCCATGTCATTAGCCTTCCTGTTACTCCCAAGAGCCGGTGTTCCGGTTCTCCTGCAGACCGTTTGTTCGGCCTTGATTGAGGATGACTATAGAGCTCGGGTATTACCGTCTGGCTTAGAAGAACGGTTAAATTTGTCTGATCCGGTCAATGGTTAGCGATTTCCCATAAATCGGGGTCAACCGAACTGGTTTCAGATCACCTTACCGGGGTTCATGATACCGGCCGGATCGAAGGTGGACTTGATACGGCGCATCAGATCGATTCCGACCGGCGGGGCTGTCGCCAGAAACTCGTTTCTCTTGAGTTGACCAATGCCGTGTTCGGCGGAAATCGACCCGCCCAGTTCACGCACGATATCATGTACCGGTGTGTTGACGGCGCGATAATGGGAGAGGAATTCATCCCGGTCGGCCCCGACCGGCTGTGAGACATTGTAGTGCAGATTGCCGTCGCCCATATGGCCGAAGCAGACGACCCTGGCATTCGGGACAACCGTTGCAACCGCCTTGCCGGCGCGGTCGATAAATTCCGGTATCAAAGACACCGGGACGGATATGTCGTGTTTTATGGACCCGCCCTCCGGTGCTTGTGCGTCGGACAGCGCCTCGCGCATTTGCCACAACGCATCCTGTTGGGCGATGCTGCCGCCAATCGCGGCATCAAGCACCTGCCCGGCCTCAAGACCCTGCTCCAGTATCGACTGCATCACATCCGCGGCATCTTCGGACGACCGGTTTGAAGAAATCTCTACCAATGCATACCAGGGATACATTTCAGCCAACGGGTTCGGTGTGCCCTGAATATGGCGAAGTGCGAAATCGAATGGCGTTCGCTCGATCAGTTCGTAAGCCGTCAGTGCGCTGCCGGCGCTATCAAGCGCTAGCTGGAAAAAATCCAGCGCCGCGGCCGGGGACTGCAGAGCAAGCCAGGCCACTTCCTTGCCCCTGGGTTTCGGGAAAAGCTTCATGACCGCGGCGGTGATGACGCCCAAAGTGCCTTCCGCACCAACAAACAGGTTCTTCAGGTCATAGCCTGTATTGTCCTTTTTCAGCTTGCGCAGGTCATCGAGGATTTCACCGCTGGGCAGAACCACTTCAACGCCAAGGCATAGTTCCCTGGCATTGCCGAATGCCAGAACCCCTGTTCCACCGGCGTTCGAAGACAGGTTGCCGCCGATCTGGCACGACCCTTGCGAACCGAGGGAAAGCGGGAAAAACCGGTCTGCGCTCTCCGCCGCATCCTGCAATGTCTGCAGCACAACACCGGCCTCGACGGTGATGGTATTGTTGTCGGCATCGATTTCGCGGATGCGATTGAGGCGTGAGAGCGACAAAATGATTGCCCGCCCCGAACGGTCGGGTATCTGTCCGCCGACGAGCCCGGTGTTGCCGCCCTGCGGTACAACCGGCGTACCGGTCTCACTGGCAAGCGTGAGAATTTGCGCGACCTCCGATGTGTCGCCGGGTTTCAGCACAAGGCCGGAGCTCCCTGGAAACAAGCCCCGCCGTTCGGTGACGAATGGTGCGATATCGTCAGCGGTCCGGAACGCGTTGTTCTCACCGACGATCAATGCAAACCGGTCGAGGAGTGCCTGGTCGGGAACGATATTGCTTGTGGTCATTGCTCATACCCGATTGCTGACTGGGGCATATCGCCCGCATTGATACCGCGGGGTGCGGCGGCGCGTTTCAGCCTGTCGTTGATTGCGACGCCAAGTCCGATTTTCGGGATCGGTTCGGCTGCGATGCCTGAGATACCTGGCCGGTCGAGTTCCTGCAATGCAGCAAAGAGCCTGACGGCAGCTTCGCGCAAATCACCTTCCGGACTGAGATTGATTGTGGCTTTCGCTCCGTCGGCGCCCGCTGCCCGGGTCGGGCCGAATGCCAATAACGCCTCTTCCGGCCGAACCGCCCTGACACCCATTCTCAACGGAGCCGCTGGCGCATAATGCGAAGACAACATTCCGGGTGCATCCTTCTTGTGCGGATCGGGTGGTAAAAGCGGCATGCCCGCAACGGCTTCGATCTCTTCAGCCGTAATGCCGCCGGGGCGCAGCAGATAAAGCGCCCCGGGTTCGACCTTCACTATGGTCGATTCGATGCCCACCGGGCTCGGTCCGGCATCGACAATCAAATCGATCTTTCCGCCAAGATCGCGTTCGACCGCTTGCGCCGAGGTCGCGCTGATCCGACCAGAGGTGTTTGCACTTGGCGCGGCCAGCGGGCGTCCAAGCCGGGCAATCAGTTGCGCACCGAAACCCTGCGGCATGCGAAGCGCCAGCGTGGGATGTCCGGCGGAAACCAGCGGATGTACCTGGCTGTCGCCGCGCCGCGGCAACACCAGGGTCAGCGGGCCGGGCCAGAATGCCTTGGCCAGTTTCCGTGCCAATCCGTTGAATTCGGCGTGCTGCCCCGCCATGGCGAGGTCGCTGACATGACAGATCAGCGGGTTGAATTGCGGCCGTCCCTTGATTTCGAAAATACGGGCAACAGCTCGACCATTTGTTGCATCACCAGCCAGTCCATAGACTGTTTCGGTCGGGATCGCCGCAACGCCGCCACGATCGAGCAGCGCCAATGCGGCCTCCAGGGCTTTGGCTGCGGCGATTATCCTTGTCACACTTCGCTCCCGGCGCAATCATTTCACTTCCCGTATATCGACCGCGATTTTCCGGCAAGCCCGCAATGCAACAATCACACCGGCACTGCAGAAGTCCAACAACTACTTAAAATTGCAACAATCAGGCTAATCGAGTGTCAAGTTGATCCTGCTAGAAAGGTTCCGGAACGTATTTGCAAGGGGAACCAGATATGAAGAATTTCGGAGGTGCATGCCTGTTTGCGGCGGCCCTGTTGCTGCCGACAAACGCATCGGCAGGCGGATCGATCATCGTACTCAAAGCCAGCGAAACCTACCGTTCCGTTATTCATCTGGGCGAGCCGGCCAAATGCAGCGACGAGACCTGCGGCGCTGAAATTGCAAGCCAGGATCCGGCAGAACCTGAAATCGTATCGCTCGACTCGGTTGCACTTGCGGCGATGCCGGTTGTTACACTGGACTCCGTCGCACTCGCCGCAATGCCGGTTGAACCAAAGGTTCCACCGGTCGCATTCGACGAGAAGACCTCATCGGTGTCTGCTGACAATGACAATGACACAGCACCCAAGAAACTGTTCAGTCTAGAAGACTTGCGGCCAGGAAATCAGGACATGACGCCCTGACATAAGTTTCCGGCTGGGTCTCGGAAAGCGGGTGGAGGACAACCTCCGCCCGCTTTTTTTTGGATACCATCAGTCAGTGATCAGCAGGAAGAGAGAAACCGAGTTTCTCCAGGCCCGGGCTCCCCGAGACGGTCGGTTTTTCAGCATTGCTGCAACCGAATACTGTCTATTGTGCGGCCGGCCAACAATACTTCGGCAATCGCAAACCAAGATTATTAATTCGTGCACAAACTTATTGCGTTTGCGGCGATCCAATGGTTCCTTCGGTTATGGCAGAACCAACTGCGAGTCAGAACAAGAAGAATCCTGAGCGGCAGGAGGACCCCCGTGTTGCGGGCGACGAAAATACCGCCGACAGCTATCGATTGCGAGATTCGATCGGGACCATTCTGCGTATTGCCAATCAGAATGCAGTGGATGTGTTCAATCGAAAAATCGTCGCTGAATTCGGTGAACCGGTCGTAACCACGACGCAATTCGCGGTGCTTTCGACCCTTTGGCGCAACGGCGATCTGTCCCATAGCGAAACTGCAGAACGCACCTGCATGGACATGCCTACCTTGCACAGCGTCCTCAAGCGCCTGGAACGCAAGGGGTTACTTATTACGATCGCTGATGCAAAAGACCGGCGAAAACGGATCGTGCGGTTAAGCGAATCTGGTCGGGCGCTCGGGTTTCGGTTGCGCAATATGGGTGCTGAAATCAGCGATCAAATTCTTGCTCCGTTGGATGATGACCAGCGAAAGCTGTTTCTCGAACTGCTCAAACAGTTCAACACATCCCGGCGGAATATTCCAAAAGACTGACCGCCAAAACTCTCCAAAGCTACCGAGATTCCGGTTGACACCAATTTCGATCTCGATACTTTGCGTACGAAGTAAATGATAAACCGACCTCACTACGCTAAAATGTCGAGAGGTGGAATTGTGAGTCAGGACCAGTTTTCCGCCCATCGTCACAGCGATGAAACACTCTCATTGCGACCGGAGCGTACGGCCGTTTTGACGGTCGACATGCTCAATGATTTTTGTATCGACGGGGGCGCAATGGTGTTGCCTGGCGGCGAACGGCTTTATGGCCCGCAAAATGCGGTCAATGCAGCGGCACGCGAGGTTGGCAGCGCTGTCGTTTTCCTGATCGATTCACACCGTCCGAACATGCGGCGCGAACGGGAACTGCAAAAACGCACTCCCCATTGCACCGAAGGCAGTTGGGGTGCCCAGGTTGTCGATGCGCTTGATCAGAAAGACGGCGACATCAAAGTGCTGAAACGGCGCTATTCGGGATTCTTCAACACGGATCTGGATCTGACGCTCAAGGATATGCAGATCGATACTTTGATTGTTATG
Organism: Hyphomicrobiales bacterium; assembly: GCA_021775495.1. Taxonomy (GTDB): domain Bacteria; phylum Pseudomonadota; class Alphaproteobacteria; order Rhizobiales; family Rhizobiaceae; genus JAJFHT01. The sequence continues at coordinate 25,072 of JAJFHT010000254.1, forward strand.
GGCGTGGTGACCAATATCTGTGTCAGATCAACGGTTCATGATGCCTTTTTTCTGGGCTACCAGGTGATTGTGCCTGAGGATTGTGTCGCGGCAACCGGTCCGCGCGAACAGGTTTCCAGTCTCTACGATATTGCAACGCATTTCGGGTGGGTATCGAATTCCGCTGAGGTCATTGCCGCACTGCGTGACGAAGGGGTAATTCGAAACAAGGAGATACCTGCCTGACCCGACCGGCGGTGCGCTGTGCACAGCCAAAATGTCACAACAGGAAGGATGCAATATGAAAAGATTGACTTCGAAAAAGCTGACCGTGGGACGGAGAAACGTTCTTGCGGGAGGTGGAGCGCTCGCTGGTATTGGCCTGCTTGGAATGCCAGCTATCGTTCGTGCGGCTGAGCCGATCAAAGTCGGTATTTTGCAACCATTCTCCGGCGGCCTTGAGGCACTCGGAACACAAGGTGCGCAGGGCACCGAACTGGCATTCGAGGAGGCCAATGCAGCCGGCGGAGTGCTCGGCGGGCGCATGTTTGAAATTGTCAAAGCCGACACCAAGACCGATCCCAAAACGGCTGTTGAAAAAACCAACGAACTCATCCGCCGCGACGGCGTTAAGGCCATATTCGGGCCGGTAACCAGTGCGAACCGGGATGCCATCCAGCCGACGATCGACCGCTACAAAGTGCCGCTGCTCTACGCCACCGATTACGAGGGTGGTGTTTGCAGCCGCTACATCATCGGTTACAGCGCCCTGCCTGATCATTGGGTTGCGCCGCTGATTCCGTACGTTCTGGAAAATTATGGCAAGAAGCTCTTCCTGCTTGGCAGCGATTATGTCTGGCCACAGAAAATGAACGCGGCCATTTCCGCCTCGGCCGAAGCCAATGGTGGCAGTGCAGTGGTCGAAGAATATTCGCCATGGGGGGTCAAGGACTACACCAGCACTCTGCGAAAGATCGAAAACTCGGGAGCCGATGTCGTCGTGCTCACCGTCGTTGGCGCAGATGCGGTAACGTTCGTCAAACAGTTCACAGCTGCCGGATTGAAGGACAAGATCCGGATTGTGTTCTTCGGATTCTCGGAAAACTACCTGGCCGGTCTTAGCCATGAGGAATCCAACGGCATTGTTACCGCATCGAACTTTACCGCGTCGCTGGATTCGCCGGAAGCAAAGGCTTTTGTCAAAAAGGTTCGTGACCGGCATGGGGCGGATGCCATCGTCAGCAACACCGTCGATGCCCACTATACTCTGGCGCAGTTCTACATCAACGCAGTCGGTAAAGCCGGGACAGACGATCCGGAAAAGGTCATTGATGCCATCGGCGATCAGACGCTGATGTCTGGAAATGGCGAAGTCCACCTTCGGGCAAGCGATCGTCATACAGACCTCAATGTGCTCATTGCTGAAGCCAAAAATGGTGAAATGGTTGTTCTGAAAAATATCGGACGGGTTTCGGCAAGCGATCAGTGCAAGGCATAGCTGCAGCTTCACAATCAGAAGACACGCCCCTGCTCGATGTCAGGGGCGTGTCGATGCAATTTGGCGGCGCCGTCGTTCTGGAGAACTTGTCGATATCGCTGCCGGAAAATGCCCTGCGTTGCATCATCGGCCCGAACGGATGCGGTAAGACGACGCTCTACAATGTGGTGACAGGCGCCTTTGCGCCGACAAGCGGCCATGTTTTTATCAGCGGTTGCGACGTCACCGGAAAACAACCGCAGGACATCGCCCGCCTCGGAGTTGCCCGCAAGTTTCAGGTCCCGGGAATCTACCCCGAACTGAGTGTGGCCGAAAACCTGGAGGTCCCACTCGCCCGCCGTTCCGGCAACGGACCATGGAGTACAATCCGAAACAAACGGCCGCGCCAATTGCTGGATGAGTTGCTCGAGCTGTGTGGGTTGGTCGAGAGATCCGAAACGGTTGTCGGAACACTCGCTCATGGTGAGAAACAATGGTTGGAAATCGCCATGCTGGTGGCGACGGATGCGCAACTGATCCTTCTCGACGAGCCTACGGCCGGCATGTCTGTCATCGAAAAGGAAAGTACCGCAGACCTGATCAGGAAACTCCACCGTGACCTCGGCAAGACGGTTCTGGTCATCGAACATGACATGACATTTGTGCAACTGCTTGATTGCCCGGTCGTCGTGATGATGAACGGCGCCATCCTTCGCGAGGGCAGCTATGAGGACGTTCGCGCCGACCAGCGTGTCATCGATGCCTATCTGGGCAAAGGAATCGGCACATGCTGACGGTTTCTGGTCTGGTCGCTGGATATCAGACAGGAAGCCGAGTGCTGAATGGGTTATCGTTTTCGATACAACCGGGAGAGGTCGTAGCCCTAATCGGGCGCAACGGAATGGGCAAATCGACATTCCTGAAAACGCTGACCGGGCATTTAACCGCGAGTGCGGGACAGATCGAATTTCTCGGAAACGACATTTTCAATGCCGCTCCACACGACATCGCCAATGCCGGTATTGGATATGTTCCTCAAGGCCGGGAAATCTTTTCGGATTTTTCCGTTGAGCAGAATCTGCTCATGGGGGCGATCGGCAAATCAGGCATCAGGAATGCCGTTCCGCAATGGGCCTATGAACCATTCCCGATACTGGATGAACGCAGGAAACAGCGTGCCGGAACGATGTCCGGTGGCCAACAACAACAATTGGCAATCATGCGTGCGCTGGTCGGGCAACCGAAGTTGCTGCTGCTCGACGAACCATCGGAAGGGATTCAGCCATCAATCGTTCAGGAAATAGGCCAAACACTGGCAAGGATATCGCGCGACCATTCACTGACGGTTTTGCTGGTCGAACAGAACCTTGAACTGGTTTTTGCCGTGGCTCAGCGATGCCTGTTCATGGAGAACGGCGTTATCGCTGAAGAGGTCAGCGACGTGTCAAAACTTAGCAACGACAGTGCAATCATTCACAAATATCTGTCGGTTTGACGAAGCGGCGGGAGCGTATCAATGGAATTTGCCGTCGCGATCACATTGGACACTGTGAGTTTCACTCTCACATTGCTGCTGGTCACAATGGGACTGGTCGTCATTTTTGGCCTGATGAACGTCATCAACATGGCGCACGGAGAATTCTTTCTGATCGGCGCTTATACCGTCGTTGCACTGCAACAAGTTGGAGCGCCATTCTGGACCGGACTTCTTGTTGCTCCGGTGATTTTGGCATGTGTCGGACTTGTGCTTGAAGAGTTGGTCATTCGCCATGTCTACCATAGGTTCATCGATACAATTCTGGCGACCTGGGGCATATCGATAGCGCTGAAACAGTCGATCATCATTCTGTTCGGCCCGACTTCGCAAAGCGTCGTCAATCCTCTGCCACAGCCGGTTGACCTGCTTGGCGTGACCTATCCAAGTTATCGATTGCTGATCATGACCATCTCGCTGGGACTCGCCATCAGCACTTTCCTGTTCTTCTACCGGACGCATGCCGGGCTTGCGGTTCGCGGTGTCATTGCAAACCGGATGATGGCAGCTTCACTGGGAATCAATACGCGGCGAATGGATCGCGCTACATTTGCATTCGGTGCCGCGCTTGCCGGATTTGCCGGAGCGGTCATGGCTCCAATCATGAGCGTCGACCCGCAAATGGGTGTTGGATTCCTGATCCCGGCATTTTTATCGATTCTTGTCGGGGGAACCAGTTCACTGCTGGGAGCCGTACTGGGCAGCGGCATAATCGGAACGGCCAACACCGTTGTATCAAGCTTGTGGACACAGGTTGCTGCTCAGATCGTCGTGTTCAGCCTGGCAATCGTGCTGATACGAACGTTCCCCGAGGGACTGACAGGTCGAAAACGATGATGCGCAAGTCAAACAACATCCAGATTCCAACGGCTGCGACCGCCGCCATCTGGCTGGCGATCCTTGTTGCACCATTGTTCCTGGACGACTGGGGCGTCAGTCAATTTGCTCAATATGTGACCTACGGCATATTTGCCATGAGCCTGTCCTTCGTCTGGGGACATGGCGGAATGTTGTGTTTCGGTCAGGCCATTTTCTTTGGAATTGGCGCTTATCTGATGGCGCTGACGACGCTGGAAAAATTCAGCTGGTTCGGCGGCTCTCAAACCGTCGGACTGCTTCTGGCCATCAGTGGTCCGGCGGTTGTCGCCCATTTGCTTGGCCGGGTACTGTTTGGCGGGAGGGGGCTGCAGGGCGCATACTTTGCAATTGTCACACTTTGCGCCGCCGTAATTGTTGAAATCACCGCGCAACATTGGCGGTTCATCGGCGGCTTCAACGGATTGCTTGGCGTGCCGCCGCTGACGATTGCGTGGCGGGATGGCGTTGACGCCTACATGACATCCATCGAAGTTTATTATGCTGTATTTTTCGCCGCGTTGGCAGTGTTTGCAGCACTAACAATGATCGTGCGTTCGCCTTTCGGATCCGTGCTTGCCGCCATACGCGGCGACGAAAACCGAACCCGGTATTTCGGATACGACACCGCCCGCTTCAAGATTTTCGCTTTCACCGTTTCGGGCGCAATCGCCGGACTGGCGGGCGCTTTGTTTACAGCACAATTCGGATTTGTTTCACCAGCATTATGCGGCTTCGCGTTATCGACGGAAGTTCTGATCTGGGTTGCCGTCGGCGGACGCGGCGTCCTCATGGCGGCGTTTCTCGGCGCCATTCTTGTGCGCTCGGTGGAAAGCTATCTTTCCGACTCTCTGGGAAATTATTGGCTGATGGCGCTTGGTATCCTGTTTGTTGCGACCGTCGTTCTGGCACCGCAAGGGGTTTTCGGCCGCTGGCTGAACCTGCCTTTGCCGAAAAGGCTGAGACCCGCAAAAGTCGATGACAAAAGTGCACAGGAAATGACAGGAATGGCGTGAGATATTTGTTAACGTGGGAGCACGCATTAGAGCGGGCAAAAACAAAAAAGCAGAACCGGCAGTTTGCTCAGAACCTAATTCCGGATGACGTCGGCAAAGACAATGAAAGGGACACACAACCATGACCAAGGCCAAGATTCGAAAGCTGGTGACATTTGTCGAGGAGACAAGGCTGGAAATGGACCGCGGCATTGATCCTCCGACGCGCAAGGCGGCTTGTGTCGCGGTCATCGAAAATCCCTTTTCCGGCCGTTACGAGGAAAATCTCGACCTGCTGATGGAGATCGGTGCGGAACTGGGTGGGTTGCTGGGAAACCGCTGTGTAGCCGCTCTGGGAATCGAGCCACACATGGCAGAAAGTTTCGGAAAATCGGCAATGGTCGGAGAAGGCGGCGAGCTTGAGCATGCAGCTGCAGTTTTGCACCCCAAGCTGGGAGCACCACTGCGGACCGAAGTGGAAAAAGGCGCGGCTCTGGTCCCCTCGAGCAAGAAGATGGGAAGCCCCGGCCAGGTGCTGGACATTCCCCTCGGACACAAGGATGCCGCCTACGTGCGCAGTCACTTCGATGGGATGGAGGTGCGCATTAATGATGCACCGCGATCCGGGGAGATCATGGTCGCGGTGGCAGTCACGGACAGCGGCCGACCGCTGCCGCGTGTCGGCGGACTGACAAAAGATGAACTGGTTGGAAAGGACGGTTTGCGCTGACGCACGCGCGCACCGGGAGGAAAAAATGAGCAAATTGGTAATTCGCAATATCGGACTGATCCTGTCGGGTGACCTGGCAAAACCGATCCTTGATGGCGATTGCATCGTCTGTGAGGGCGATCGCATTGTCGCAATCGGCAACGGCAACGAACTCGACACCGACGGTGCGAGGGAAATCGTCGATGCGCACGGCACGACGGTGGCTCCCGGTCTGATCGACAGCCATGTCCATCCGGTTGCAGGAGACTGGACGCCGCGGCAGAGCCAGATGAACTGGATCGAGAGCACCCAGCATGGCGGCGTGACCACCATGATCTCCGCCGGCGAGGTGCACACGCCGGGTCGTCCCAAGGACGTCGTCGGCGTCAAGGCGCTGGCAATCGCCGCACAAAGATGTTTTGAAAATTTCCGCCCGAACGGGATGAAGATCATTGCCGGCGCTCCCGTCATTGAACAGGGCATGGAGGAGCAGGATTTCAAGGACCTGGCCGATGCCGGGATCAAAACACTTGGTGAAGTCGGCCTCGGCACTGTGAAGGCCGGCGAGGAAGCCGGCAGGATGGTCGCCTGGGCGCGCAAATACGGCATTCAGTCGACCATTCACACAGGGGGGCCGTCGATTCCCGGTTCCGGCCTGATCGACAAGGATGTCGTTCTTGCCGCCGACGCGGATATCATCGGCCATATCAATGGTGGGCATACGGCATTGCCGGATGACCAGATCACCTGTCTGTGCGAACAGTGCCACCGCGGCATTGAGTTGGTGCACAATGGCAATGAGCGCGCGGCACTGCTTGCCATGCGCACCGCGAATGAGCTCGGTCAGCTTGAACGCGTGATCCTCGGCACCGATGGCCCGGCCGGATCGGGGGTACAGCCATTGGGAATTCTGAGAATGGTTGCGCTGCTTTCAAGCCTCGGCGACGTGCCTGCCGAAACCGCTTTCTGTTTTGCCACCGGCAACACGGCCCGAATGCGCGACCTGGATTGCGGGCTGATCGAAGTGGGTAAAGCCGCCGACTTTGTCATTCTAGACCAGGCACAGCACTCGCCTGGTGCCAACATTCTTGAAAGCGTGCAGCAAGGCAATCTGCCCGGTGTCGGAATGACCATCATCGACGGCGTTGTGCGGCTCGGACGCAGCCGCAACACGCCGCCGGCGACGAAACTTCCAGAGGTCGTTGCGTAGACTTCGGTTCAACCGGCGATTTTCGAGAAATCTGCGACAGCGCCGGTCGCCTCGCGGATGCTCTCCAGCAATGCGAGGCGATTTGACCGCAAATCCGGGTCCTCGGCGTTGACGTGAACCGTGTCGAAAAACGCATCGATCGGCTGGCGCAAACCGGCAAGCGCATGCATTGCCGCGGTGAAATCGCTTCGTACGATCGCCGCCGAGGCAACCGCCCCGGCTTCGGCCGCGGCATCGAACAGAACTGTTTCCTGATCACTTTCAAAGCGTGACGGATCGACCAGCCCGGTCGAAATTTCCGCACCCCTCTTGCGTTCGGCACTGACGATATTCGCTGCCCGTTTTGTCCCCGCAAGCAGGTTCTTGCCGTCGTCGGTCTCCAGGAAAGCGGCAAGCGCTTCCACTTTCTGCACGACCGTGAGCAGGTCATCGGACTGGTCGGTCAGAACCGAGTCGATCAGATCGTGCCTGGCGTCCTTGTCGCGAAGATAGACGGTCAGGCGATCGTGGAAAAATGCGATCAGGTCCTCCAGAACGGCAGGCTCCATTGCCGGCTGACCGGGTCGTTCGGAAATCAGGCCGCGCAACGGCAGCTCGATGCTGTTTTCCAGAACGATGCGGATCACCCCAAGCGCGGCGCGGCGCAACGCGTATGGATCCTTGCTGCCTGTGGGCTTCTCGTCGATCGTCCAGAACCCGATCAGCGTGTCAAGCTTGTCGGCCAGAGCGACAGCAACTGAAACCGGGTCGCCGGGAACGCTGTCGTTCGGACCCTGGGGCCGGTAGTGCATTTCGATCGCTTCGGCGACCGGAGCCGGCTCCCCCTGGAGGTCGGCATAACGGCGTCCCATCAGCCCTTGCAGTTCGGGAAATTCGCCGACCACTTCCGTCGCCAGATCGGCCTTAGCCAAAACAGCCGCGCGGATTGCGAGATCGGGATCGGCACCTATTTGCCGGGCTATAAAACCGGCAAAGTCCCTGATGCGCTGGACCCGCTCACCCTGGGTCCCCAGTTTGGCATGAAAGGTCACGGCAAGATTGTCGAGGCGCGCCATCCGCTGATCGAGAGGCTTGCTCAGGTCAAGCGCCAGCTTTTGTGCGGATGCAGCAAGCAGCTCAAGGTCCGGCAGATCGGCCTGGTCGGTTTTCCAGAAATAGAGAGCATCGGACAGTCTGGCCCGGACGACCCTGCCATTACCGGCAGCAATTTGCGTGCCGCCATCCGTGGCTTCGACATTAGCGACCAGTACGAACCGGTTGGAAAGACTATCTTTTTCGCCATCGCCTACAGAACGGTTCCGGCAAACAAAACACTTCTGGTTGGCCCGAATGGTGAGGCGGATTACTTCGGCCGGGATGTGCAGGAACGCTTCCTCGAATTCGCCCATGAGGACAACCGGCCATTCAACCAGTCCGGCAACCTCTTCGAGCAAGCCTTCGTCCTCGACGAGTTCGAGACCATTGGCAAAAGCCAGGTTCATAGCATCGGTCCGGATGATGTCCTTGCGCCGGTCCGCGTCCAACACGACACGGGCTTTTTCCAACCCGGCGATATAGTCGTCAAATCGTTTGACCGTGATCGGCTCCGGCGCCATGAACCGATGGCCATAGGTGATGTTCGACGAACGCAGACCGTCAATTTCGAAATCGATCACTTGCGGATCCTCGGTCTCCGGACCGAAGGTGCACAGGATGGATTGCAGCGGCCGTACCCAGCGCAACGAGCCCGGCCGAGCAGACGCAGGGCCCCAGCGCATCGATTTCGGCCACGGAAATCCGCGAATGACTTCTGGTATCAGTTCGGCGATGAGATCTTCTGCCGGACGACCGGGTTTGGCTATCACCGCGACATAGAAGGCGCCCTTTTTCGGATCGGTCCTGATCTCCGCCTGATCGGCACTGGCGAGACCGGCACCACGCAGGAACCCATCAATGGCTTTTTGCGGTGCGTCGGTGCGCGGCCCTTTTCGCTCTTCGCTGAGATCCGCCGACCGGGCAGTGACGCCGCGTACATCCAGCGCAAGCCGGCGCGGTGTCCAGTAGGCCCGCGCCGCCTCATAGGTCAGTCCGGCATCGACCAACCCGTCGGTGACCAGCTTTTGCAGATCACCCGCCGCTTTACGCTGCATGCGGGCTGGTATCTCTTCGCTGCGGAGTTCAAGAAGTAGATCAGGCATTAAAAACGGTCCATATCATGCAGCTTTGCCCGTAACGCCGCCGGCATCGGTCAAAAGATAGGCCTCGCCGCAGGCTTTCGATAGCGCGCGCACACGCAGAATGTAGCTTTGGCGTTCGGTGACCGAGATCACGCCACGCGCGTCGAGCAGATTGAAAACATGGCTCGCCTTGATGCACTGGTCATAAGCGGGAAACACGCATTGATGCACATTTGCCGAGCGGCCGGCACCGGCTTCAAGAATATCACGGCACTGTTTCTCCGCATCATCGAAATGGCGCAGCAGAATGGACGTATCGGCAATTTCGAAGTTGAAACGCGAATATTCCTGCTCAGTCTGCAAAAATATGTCCCCATAGGAGACTTTTTCATCGCCGTCGCGGCCATTGAAATTAAGATCATAAATGCTGTCTACGCCCTGGACGTACATGGCGAGCCGTTCCAACCCATAGGTCAATTCACCGGCAACCGGTGCGCACTCAACACCGCAGACCTGCTGAAAATAGGTAAATTGCGAGACCTCCATGCCGTCGCACCAGCATTCCCAACCAAGCCCCCAGGCACCAAGCGTGGGGCTTTCCCAATCATCTTCGACAAACCGGATGTCGTGAAGTACCGGGTCGATGCCGATCGCATATAGACTTTTCAGGTACAATTCCTGGAGATCAGATGGCGATGGCTTCAGGATCACCTGATATTGGTAATAGTGCTGCAATCGGTTGGGATTCTCGCCGTAACGGCCATCCGTAGGGCGCCGTGACGGCTGCACATAGGCCGCGTTCCACCTTTTCGGGCCAAGCGCCCGCAGGGTTGTGGCCGGATGAAATGTCCCGGCCCCGACCTCCATGTCGTAAGGCTGCAACACCACGCAGCCGTATTCGGCCCAGAAATTATGCAACGTCAGAATCAACCCCTGAAAGGAGCGTTTCGGATCCATGTGATGTGAGCCGCTGGCTGTCACGGACGAGCCCCTTTTTGTCTGGAGAACACTTTGCCGAAGGGGCAAACGATTCAATATGACCGAGATACGCTCTAAAGTGGGCTATGTGGAGCGTCAAGCATCGAACCCTGCCCTCGTTTGGCGCATTCGCATGCATGTGACTATCCGTCAGGATTTTTTTCGTTAATCTAGCAGATTGTGATTGATCAAGCGGAGGCCCAGATGACGAACATGACGGCATATCGGATGACCGGAACAAACTGCCTCGCTGCACTGCTTCTTGCAGGCGGCCTGGCTATCGGCTCGGTTCCCGTGGCGTCGGCGCAGGGATTTCAGGGATCAACGGTGGACGTCGATACCGGATTACGCTGTCTGACACCGTTTTGCGACTACCTCCGGGCGAGTCGAAATATCGATTGTCTCTGCAAGAAAAATGTCCGCACCTACAAGGGCCGCAGGAAAGTGACGCTTGACTGCAAGATCTTCAACACCAAACAGACCTGCAAGCCGTGAGCGCCTACCTGACGTCGGGAAGACGAAGTTCCTGACCCGGGAATATCAGGTTCGGGTCGGCTGAAATCTGCGGATTCATTTGCAGTATTTCCAGAAACCGGTTTCCGTCGCCCAATTGCTCGGCCGCGATCGACCAAAGGTTCTGGCCGGGCTGAACCTTGTGCATCGACGGCGCCCCAGGGGCGTCCGCCGGTTTGGAGACAACGGCAACCTTCTGTTCGGCTTGATTGGATCCACCTGATTCATCGGTCACCGTCGCCGGTTCGCCCTTTTGCTGCAATGCGGCGACACTTTTTGTAAGCGGCTGCAGACCTTCAATCAGCTTTTTCTTGATGATCGCCAGTACGTCCGGCTCCGGATCCATGTCCCGTGCGTGGCTCCACTGAAAAGTGGCCTCAAGCTTACGTCCGGCGCGCCAATAGGCGTCACCCAGATGGTCGTTTATGACCGGGTCTTCCGGCCTGATCGACACCGCCCGTTCCAGTTCGGTAACCGCTTCGTCGAACCGGCCAAGCCGGTAATAGGCCCAGCCGAGCGAATCGACGATGTAACCATCGCGAGGCCGCACCGCGACGGCTCTGCGGATCATGTCGAGCCCCTCTTCCAGGTTGATATTCATGTCGATCCAGGAATACCCAAGATAGTTCATGACCTGAGGCTGCTCGGGAAACAGCTTCAACGCTTCACGAAAGGACGGCTCCGCCTTCTGCCATTGCTTCAACCGCTCATAGGCGATGCCGCGCTGGTAGTAGATGTTCCAGTGCCTGCGCTGCGGCTTTCCGAGTTGTTCCAGCGCGCTGTCATACAACGCTGCCGCTTCGGCATATTCTTCCTTGGAGGAAAACACGCCGCCAAGCGCAAGGTAAGAGCGAATATCCTGGGGATCCTGTGTCACCAATGTTCGAAGATGCGATTTGGCTTCATCACGGCGATCGAGATCGGCCAGATTGAGGCCGAGTTGCAATTCGGACAGGCGTTTTTGCGGCGACCCGAGCGGAACCGCTTCATACAGTGCAATCGCCTCTTCCGGATTCTCCTGTTGTTCGGCAATGGCTGCAAGATGCATCAGCACCATGTCGCTTCGCGGCGCTAGCACCCGCGACATCTGGAGATAGAGCCGGACAAAGGCCTCGGCACCGGCACGGTTGATCGCTGTTCCAAGATTGACCAGGACTTCCGCAGCACCAATGTCGGCAGATTCAATGATCATCTTGACGGCCCGATCACCGGCCAGAACTTTCTTGAGGGCGGACAGCGCCGGCCGCCCGGGGGCGAGCGTCTCGCCGCGCTCGATCGCATCAAGCGCCTTGTCGCGCTTGCCCTGGCGGGCCAGCATTCCGGCATAAGCTTCGACGGCCCGCAGATAGGTATCCGGCGCAGCGGCCCCTCCGGACCTGTTGATAAGCACGTTCTCAAAGGATTGAACCGCCTCATCACCGCGCCCCGCGGCCTCTGCGATCAAGGCACGATGATAGTCGATGAACAGCCGGTACCAATCAGGTCCCTTCATGCCATCAATATGTGCAAGCGCATCATCGGCCTCGCCCTGGCCCAATTTCGCCCAAGCGGTCATCAGACTGCTAATCAGCCGGTCGAGATCCGATTCCAGCGCAAGTTTCAGCCAGTATTCCGACTTTTTGAAATCCTTGGCGCGAATGGAATCGACAGCCAGAGCCAGACGGGAATAGCGCTCGATATTCGCGACGTTCTTGAGCTTTTCCGCATAGGGAAGTGCCGCATCGAACTCACCGGTCGATATCAAAGCCAGCATGAGGTTCTGCTGCAATGTCTGATTGTCCGGCTCGAAAGACAGGGCACGGCGGTAATACCGTATGGAATTTTTGGTGTCGCTGTCGAATTCGGCCACACGCGCGGCCAGAAAAGCACCAGCAAATGTCCGGATAGAGACATCCTCCTGGTCTGAATTGGCGAGCACCGGCTGAACAAGCGCACACGCAAGCGCTCCCGTGAGTGCCAATACCTTCACTCGTCCACTTCCAACCAGTCGCATAAAGGTGCCCTTTTGCCTGCCGGGCGGGCACGGTCGCCGTTCGATCCGCGTTCCACCCGATTCGCTTTCAAACAGAAGCACAATGTCCTTTTTATGAACAAGAGACAATTGCCTGCACGATCACGTTCCATCGCAATCTCGGGATGCCTGCTCAGTTTACGCGGCTGATGCAGAAATCAATCACTTCGATCAGTGCGCTTTTTTGCTCCGTGTCGCCCATCGGAGCCAATGCATCACGTGCAATTTCACCAAAATGACTCGCCCTTTGCACTGTATCGCCGATCGCGCCATAGCGTGTCATCAGCCCGATTGCCTTTTCCAGTTCGGAATCATCGGTCACGCCGTTTTCAATCGCGTTTTTCCAAAATGCCCGTTCCTCGGATGTGCCACGGCGATAACTGAGCAGAACCGGCAGCGTGACCTTGCCTTCACGAAAATCATCACCGGTATTTTTACCGAGATCCTGAGCGCTGCCGCCGTAGTCCAGCGCATCGTCGACCAACTGGAACGCCAAACCAAGATTGGTGCCAAAGGAGCGCAAGGCCGCACGTTCGGCTTTCGATGCGCCAGCAATGATCGGCCCGACTTCGGCAGCGGCCGAAAACAGCGCCGCCGTCTTGGCCCTGATGACTGCCAGATATTCGTCTTCCGTGGTTTCCAGATTCTGTGCTGCGGCCAATTGCATGACCTCGCCCTCGGCGATGATCGTCGCGGCGGCCGACAGAACGTCGAGTGCATCAAGCGAACCAACCTCGACCATCATCCTGAAGGCCTGTCCGAGCAGAAAATCACCGACCAGAACGCTGGCCTGGTTGCCCCAGATCATCCGCGCCGTCGCCCTGCCGCGCCTCAGATCGCTTTCATCGACAACATCGTCGTGCAGCAGCGTCGCGGTATGCATGAATTCGACGCTGGTGGCGAGTTTGACGTCGCTGTCGCCCTCGTAGCCAAACATCTTCGCGGCAGCCAGCGTGATCATCGGGCGCAGGCGCTTGCCACCCGAGGATACCAGGTGGTTTGCCACTTCCGGGATCAGTTCGACATCGGACCCGGCTTTCGAGAGAATCAATTCATTGACGCGGCCCATATCAGCCTTGGTCAACGTCATCAGCGGTCCAATCGACGCCAACTGCCGTTTGCCATCTTCCAGAGATAATACTACCCCCACGTCCTGCACTCCCGTCACGTAAAGCAAAACCCGTCTGTCACTCGATACCCTACCTTATTGCGTCAAACCGGTGCGCAACAGTGGGCAAAATGGCGCGCCCACAGTGTTTCCGGCGCCATACGATCAAAAGTGATTTACTTGCCGGCTTCAAACTGCAAATCTCAGAAAATGATCGAATTGCTAAGAACCAATGATCCGGTGCTCATATCTTTTGTCGAAGTGCTGATGCGCGATGCCGGCATAAATTTCATGGTGGCAGATCAGAATATGAGCATTGTCGAAGGTTCGATCGGCATTCTGCCGCGGCGCGTGCTGGTGGAAAAAGACAGCGAGCGGCAGGCGCGGCGAATTCTCGTCGATGCCGGCATCGAGCACGAAATGAAAGACGCCTGAGCGGCCGATCTGCCATGCCGCGGCGCAACACTCCCGATCACACGATCGATGCGTTCCATCGCGGCGGCTTTTTTTTGGTGCAGCCCGCGCATAAGGGCCACCGCGCAGGGATGGACGCCATGCTGCTCGCCGCCATGGTGCCGGATGATTTTTCCGGTGTTCTGGCCGATCTTGGTGCCGGAGCCGGGGCCGCAGGCATGGCCGTGCTGGCACGCTGCGCAATCGCCCGGGCCACGCTGGTTGAGAAATCGGCTGAAATGGCCGGATTCGCGAGACAGAGCCTGGCCCTGCAACAAAACGTCCGTTTCAGGGACCGGATCGAGGTTCTTGAGGCTGATGTGGCGTTGGCAGGCGCACAAAGGCGTGCAATCGGCCTGCAGGACCGCAGCTTTGACTTCGTCATCATGAACCCGCCTTTCAACAGTTCACAGGATCGCCGAACGCCCGATGCCATGAAAGCCGAGGCGCATGTCATGGAAGACGGCCTGTTCGAGCGCTGGCTGCGCACCGCATCGGCGATCCTGAAACCGGATGGCCGGCTTGCGCTGATCGCGCGGCCGCAGTCGCTTGCCGACATTCTGAAAGCTCTGGCCAACAGATTTGGCGGGATCGGTATCGTTCCCGTCCTGCCGAAACCCGAAGCCGCGGCCATTCGCATCATCGTCACGGCTGAGCGCGGCTCGCGCGCCGGATTGTCGATCTGGCCGCCAATTGTTCTGCGTGATGGCAAATCGCAGGATTTCAGCGTCAAGGCCGCTGCCCTGATCAACGGCGAGGCGTCGCTGACGACAGACAACTGAACCATTGTCATTTTGCGGCAGATGCCTACATGAAGCTCACCTGTTCTGGAGATACATTTTCGTGAAATCGATATTCGCCCGACTGCTGCCTAAAAGGATGCGGTCAGATTCCGTTATCATTCCTGTTGTCCGCCTGAATGGCATGATCATGTCCGGAGGCTCGCCCTTGCGGCCGGCCCTGTCGCTTGCTTCCACCGCCGGCGTTCTCGAAAAGGCATTTGCCTACAAAAAGGCGCCTGCAGTGGCGATTTCAGTCAATTCGCCGGGAGGTTCTCCGGTCCAGTCGCGGTTGATCTACAAACGTATCCGCGACCTGGCGGCGGAAAAGGACAAAAAGGTTCTTGTCTTCGTTGAGGATGTCGCCGCATCAGGCGGCTACATGATTGCCGTCGCCGGTGACGAAATAATCGCCGACCCATCCTCCATCGTTGGTTCAATCGGGGTTGTTTCGGCTTCATTCGGTTTTCAGGAGATGATCAAGAAGATCGGCGTGGAGCGGCGCGTCTACACCGCCGGCAAAAACAAGGTGGCGTTGGATCCGTTTCAGCCGGAAAAGAAAGCCGAGGTGGATAAGCTGAAAAAACTGCAGCTTGAGGTGCACCAGACCTTTATCGACCTTGTCCAGGAAAGGCGCGAGGACCGGCTGACCGATGATCCGGATCTTTTCACCGGAGCGTTCTGGTCCGGGGTTCGAGGCCTTGAACTCGGGCTGGTGGACAGCCTCGGCGACATGCGCTCGGAAATCAAGAAACGTTACGGCGAAGATGCCAAACTCAAGCTTGTATCGGCGTCGCGCGGCCTGTTTGGCTGGCGGGCCGGTGCGGGCAGTTGGAGTACCGGTCTGGCGATCGACAGCGATACCGTCGCCATGGCGGCGAACGGGCTCGTCGATGCTGCAAATGAACGCGCGCTTTGGGGGCGCTATGGACTTTGACAGTACGGCACGGCTGTCTATGATGCCGTACACCGAAGTTCCAATCCACAGGAGGTAGGACCGATGCCACATCTTGTCTTTTACGCCGTGATTGGTGTTGTCGCCTGGTATGGCTACAAGATGTTCAAGCGTGAGGCCGCGCGAGTTTCGACGCGTGTCCGGCGCAATGAGGAAGAAGCGCGCAACGGTTCGCAGGGCACACTGGTCGAAGATCCCAAGACCGGTGAATACCGGCTGAAAAAAGACTGATACTCCGTTGGCCTTGGACGACCCACCGACGGTTGCGAGGCCGGCGGGCAGTTCAGATTTGACATCGATATTCAGCCAAATTGCGCCGGCAAAAATCAATCTCGCCTTGCATGTGACCGGCAGGCGCTCCGACGGCTATCATCTGCTGGAAAGCCTGGTCGTATTCGCCGAATTCGGTGACCGAATTTCCGTCACGCCGGCTCCCTCCGACCAGCTACAGACCACCGGGCGGTTTTCGGCGGATCTCTGCGGCAATGACGACAACCTCGTTGCCCGGGCTCGCAATGCCCTGCGCAGCCGTTTTCCCGAATGCGCCGCGTGGCCGGTACACATCCACCTTGAAAAGAACCTGCCCGTTGCGTCCGGAATCGGCGGCGGGTCCAGCGACGCAGCGGCAACGCTGAAAGCGCTGTCGGCACTTTGCGAGCTTGAAGCAGATACCGATACCCTTTGCGACATTGGATTGATGCTCGGCGCCGACGTCCCGATGTGCGTGCAGGACACTCCGTTGATCGCGCGTGGTATCGGCGACCGGATCGAGCCACTCGATGACTTTCCGGCGCTAGACATGGTGCTGGTCAATCCCGATGTGTCCGTATCGACCGCGGCGATCTTCGGTCAGCTTGACAATCCGGCGTCTCCGTCTTTGCCATCCATTGAGGAGCAAAAGAGTTTCAGGACGATTCTGGACCTTCTTGCATCCGTTGAAAACGATTTGCAGGCCCCTGCCCTCAACACCGCACCGCAAATTGAAGCGGCGCTCAATGCCCTGACGCAAACCGGTGCGGCGTTTGCCCGCATGTCCGGATCGGGGGCAACCTGCTTTGGTTTGTTCGAACGGCAGGACGCGGCAGAAAATGCCGCTGCCGCCATCTCGAAATATCACCAGGACTGGTTCGTCCAGACCACTCGAACAAAGGCAAGCAGCGCATGAGCAGAATTGACGACAGCCGTCTCTTCCTACCGGTGCGCTTCGCGGTTTTGACAGTATCAGATACGCGTTCGCTGGAAGACGACAAATCAGGCGCTGTGCTGGCCGGAAGAATCGAGGATGCAGGTCACATCCTCACCGACCGTGCTGTGGTGACCGATGATGCCAAGGCCATTCAGGATCGTGTAATCGCCTGGTCGAACAATTCCGAAATCGATGCGATCATCACCACCGGCGGGACCGGCTTTACCGGCCGCGATGTCACACCGGAGTCGCTCGAGCCGCTGTTTGAAAAACGCATGGACGGGTTTTCGGAGGTTTTTCACCGGATTTCCTATGACAAGATCGGCACCTCGACCATCCAGTCCCGCGCCACCGGCGGCGTGCTGAACGCGACTTATGTCTTCGTTCTGCCCGGTTCGCCCGGCGCCTGCAAGGATGCCTGGGACGGCATCCTGAAATTCCAGTTCGATTACCGTCACATGCCGTGCAATTTCGTCGAGATCATGCCGCGACTGGACGAGCATTTGAAGCGGTCGAAGGGGTAGCGTTCTGGCTCACGGAATGCGTGCGGCTCAAGAATCCTGAAGCAATTTGCTCATGTGGATCTTGTTTCCGGACCTGCCGGACTGACGCCATCCGAGACGTTCATAGAATCGGATATTTTCAGGCATTTGCACATGTGTGCTCAGACGCATCTCGCGGATGCCGGTCTTCCGGCATTCCGTTTCCACCAGTTCCATCAGTCTGCGGCCGAGCCCTTTGCCGGACCATTTTGGATCAACCGCAATATTCGCCAGTAGTGCAAAGTCAACCGTGAGGATCAGAACAACTCCTCCGGCGATCGAAGTGCCACTCACAGCGACCCAGACCAAATGGTTTTCGACATCAGCGGCAATTCCCTCCGAAACAGCCGGCAGGTCGTTGATGCGCGACGCGTAGATGGAATAGGCCGCGTCGATACAACTCGCAAACGCCGGAGCGTCCTGTTGCGTAGCCCGCCGAATTTTAATGTCAGACATCCCAAGGCCTTGAAATTCTCAACGCGCTCAAACCGGTCTGATGTTTACCGTCTTCCGGTCACCTTCATAGGTGTACATTTCAACCGCGCTCCGCATGGCTTTGATTGGCAAATTTTCGCCAGTTTGAAGATTGCGAAAAGCAAGCGATAACCCTGCGCCGGTTGCACTTCACTGCCATTTCGACCCTGTTTATAGGTCTATGACTTACGGTATCGCATCACAGGCATCACCCCACTGGTCTCCGTCCTTATTGGCCTGGCATTTCAAACGATTTCGCCAGAGCGGAGCGCGGCAGCTGGCGAGATCACTAACACGCTGCTTGAAATTTGGCCGTTCCAGCAAAGTCGTCGCCAGGCTCGAGATCATGTATCTGCACTTTTGCGGACGATCGATACCGGGCGGCACCGTCTGCAATCGGCTTTGCGGCAAGTCTTCGATCCCTTTGCCGGCGCCTCGCCGGGCCTCCTGACGTACGCCCGGGACGGCATCCAGGAACGGAAAAACATCGCGGTACCGTTCGGTGAACCCGGCAGCGCCAACTGTGGAATAACCATAAGCCTCCCGCGGCACGCGTGTCAGGCGCTCGCCGTTTGCATCAAGCCCGGTGACCGTGGCGGGCAATGCCTCCATAACGCGCTGCAATTCCTCGCGAACGTTGCCACCCACGACAGAATCGTCAAAAAAGACTGGCCACTTGCAACCGCCCCACAGACAGGTCGGATTGAGCGGCAACTTGGTGCAGACCCGCAACGTCAGGCCGATAATGGCCCTGACATCGTGCATCCAGCGCGGCGCGAAGTCGTTGCTTGGCCGGATACAGGGATCAAAACAGAGGTTTTTGTTCGCGATATCGCTGTAATAGTTGCAGTTGGGCGTCCGCGGACAGTTGTCACGCGCATCCTCGATGCAGTCATTGTCATCGTCGACATCGCATGCATTGCCCTGCCCGTCCCGATCCGTATCCTCCTGGTTCTTGTTGGCGTGATCGGGACAATTGTCGGAGGGATTGATCAGGCCGTCGCCATCCTTGTCCGTGTCACAAGCATCTCCGAACGCATCGCCGTCAATGTTGGCCTGCGACGGGTTGTGGTCGCTTCGGCAATTGTCCCGCTCGTTGCGAACGCCGTCACCGTCCAGGTCGGGATCGCAAGCATCTCCCAGACCGTCCCCGTCCTGGTCTTTCTGGGCAGGGTTCGCCACCTTCGGACAATTGTCGAGACAATCATCCAGGCCGTCATTGTCTTCATCCTGGAGAACAATGCCGGCAAGGGCGAAAGATGGCGCATTCAAAAATCGGACGCCTGAGGCTTTGTGGGAAACGCGCGCGGTCCAATGCCCCTTTACAGGCGTAAGAACTTCGACCTGCTCGACATTGTTGCGGTCGTCATCGCCCCCATGGCGGATCGCCGCGCGTTCTGGCTGTGCCGGATTTAGTTTCCAGGGCGAATAGCTGGTTCCGTCAGGTGCGATCAACCGCAGATCGAAGTCATGAACCAGCTTCGATAACTGCGTAGCGGTCGACGGGTTGCCGGGGAGGTCGTCCCAGGCAATTGTGACTTTGAGCCGAGACGGGCTCTTGGGTACGCAAAACCGAAAATCCTTGGTAGAGCCAGGATGCAGGTGATCGATCCTCAGACCGGGTTGTTTTTGTTTGGTGAGCAAGTCGATCGCCGCTTTCGCATCGACGAGTCCCCAACCTGATGCAAAGTCTGGTCCGACCTCTGCCTGGCTGGTGCCAGATATGTCCGATGCTGTCTGAACCAGCAATGCCTTTACCGCAGCCGGTGACATTTTGAGATTGAGTTTCTTTGCCTGCTCAAGAACCAGCCCGGCGATGCCCGCAACGACGGGTGCCGCCACGGATGTGCCTGAGAGCTTTCCATGTGCGGTTTTAGACGTGGTCGCAAGCGAATCTAGATCCTTGCCTGGGGCCATGAGATCCGGCTTGGTTCGCCCGTCGTCCGTCGGTCCGAAACTGGAATAGGGTTCAATA
>JAJFHT010000255.1 GCA_021775495.1 Hyphomicrobiales bacterium
AGATTTCCAATTACGTTGTCGCAGATGACATTGCAGATCGGCCCAGTTCAATCGCGCTTCGGGGTAATACTCTTTGGATCGTAAACAGCCAGCTTGATCACGTTATCGATGATGGCAATGGCGCCATGGGTACGCCGCCCAAAATGCCGTTCCAGATCATCGGTGTTGAAGCGGCGAATGCGCTGACCGAGTAAACGTTCAATAGCAACAATGAGGCACGTGGAGCTGATGATGGCGGCGGATTGGAGCTGGGTTGTCTGCAAAGAATGTGTCCACAAATCTTCGAATAAATTACAACAAGGTGGCTTCCATGCAAGCAACGACCTCGACAATAAATGTGGCCTACGCAACCGCGATAATGAGTATCTTTATGTGGCAATGCGGCACGATCACATCCTATGTACGCGGACGCACGATGGAAAGTGTGAACCGTGAGGACGGTTCGATGATGCGTTTTTTTAACCGCGTATTCTTTGTACCGGTGAAAGACTTGACCGTTCTAAGCGAGAGCAGCGAACGGGATGCAGCAGTTAACAGATGGATCAGGATTGGCAACAACAACACCGCCAATATTCCGGTCGCTTTATTGGTGTTCTTTGTCGCCGCTCAGCTTGAAACATTGGATGCTGCATATCTTGTGCCATTGGTTTGGATTTTCGTGGTTGCGCGTTTTGCCCACACGGCACTTTATGCGGCGGCGATCCAGCCATTTCGAACCGTCGTCTATGCTGCCAGCTCAATCAGTATGGCGGTAGCAGCAGTCAGCATATTGGTCGCCTGAGATCGAAACTATCAGCCGAAAAATGCCACAAGATAAGTTATGCAGCCGGAGAGCCTTTCCTAATTGCGGCAAGTAGATGAGTTCCGCTATTAGCACTTTTGAGACCTGCAGGGCAGTATCCCAAACGTCCGAATGAATCCCCAAAACAGACGTGGCGGTGGGTCTGTCCGCAGCAATCAATTACTAGTACGCGCCCTAGTATTTCGGTGGCGCGACCTCGGCGGAACGACAGGCCGATGTCAGCGTATTGGCCATCAGCATTGCTATGGTCATCGGGCCGACGCCGCCCGGAACCGGTGTGATTGCGCCCGCCACGGCTTCGGCCTCGGCATAGGCGACATCGCCGACCAGCCGCGTCTTGCCTTCACCGCGTTCAGGAGCGTCGATCCGGTTGATGCCGACGTCGATCACGGTCGCGCCGGGTTTGACCCAGTCACCGCGGACCATTTCCGGTCGGCCGACCGCTGCGACCAGAATGTCCGCAGTCCGGGCCAGGGCCGGAAGGTCTTTCGTTCGGCTATGGGCAATCGTCACGGTACAGTTCGCGGCGAGCAGCAAATGCGCCATCGGTTTGCCGACAATGTTCGAGCGGCCGACCACAACGGCACTCAGCCCCGACAAATCATCACCCAGCACCCGCCGGATCATCAGCATCGAGCCTTCCGGCGTGCAGGGAACAAAGGCGCTATCGGTTTCTCCGGTGACCAGTTTGCCGACATTGATGAAATGAAACCCGTCGACGTCCTTTTCCGGAACAATAGTTTGAATGATGCGGCCGTCATCCACGTGATCGGGAAGCGGCAACTGCACCAGGATACCGTGTATGCTTGCATCGGCGTTCAGTGTTTCGACCAGCGCAACCAGATCATCCTCGGCCGTGTCTTCCGGCAAGGTGTGTTGAACCGAATGAAATCCGCACTCTTTCGCCATGCGCGATTTGGATGCGACATAGACTTGGCTCGCCGGATCTTCGCCGACAATCACCACGGCAATGCCCGGAATGACGCCGGAAGATTCAGCCAGTGATGCGGCTCCGGCCTTTACCGATGCAATGACGTCATCAGCCACCGCCCTGCCATCAATTCGTTGCGCCATGTTCGTTCTTCCCCTGATCAGCTGCGAGGCGCATTGTGCCGATTTGTGATCGAAACGATTTCATCAATGCGCCGTTGCATGACGCAATAACGCATGCGCCAGCCAGCGCAACCGCCACCAGCGAGTTGGAAAAACCAAAACGACGATTTTGCCGCCGAGCGGCTACCAGCGTCCGGCGCGATCCTGAGAAAATGCACGCACGGCATCACGAAATTCGCGCAGACTGTCCCGGATTTCATCCACCGGCGTCATCTGTGCACCGTTCGGATCGGGATAGTTGGTATTTTGCGCTTGCGTTCTCGGATCCAGCGGAACAGGTGCTGCGACCATGCCCGGATGGGGTTGTGGTGCGGGGTAGAACATGTGCGGGGCCGGATAAACGGCAGGTTGCGGCATCGGATAGGCCATCGGCTGCATTGCTGTGGGATAGACCGGTTGCGGCGGCATCTGCTGCGGATAAACATAAGCTTGCGGCGCGGGATGGGGCTGCTGCACCTGTGGCTGCCAGTGGGGCTGCACGGCGACAGGCGGTGCAACGATCGGAGCGGGCGGATAGGCCGCGGCATGCATGTAAACCGGTGGAGCTGGATTGGCAGCAGGTTGTTGCCATCCCGGAGCCATCGGCTGATGCGCGGCCTGTTGCGCGTTCAGGCTGGTCACGTTCTGTGTATGGTTGTTCATGGCGGTTGCAGTTTCCTGTGTTTCCGGCGACACCGCCGGACTGTCTGTTCTGAATTCCCGGTCAGGATTGTTGCCCGGAGATCCGTTCGATGCCGCGACCGCCGCAATCGCGGCTTTTGCATCTTCGTTTTGACTGAGGGCTGCATTTGGTGCCGGCAGATCCTCACCAAAATCCAATTCCGGCGCGTCCTCTTCCTTCTGCCGCCGGCCAAACAGGCCAGCCCGCCCCGAAGGCGGAGATGGCTGTCTTGGAGCGGGCTGACGCTCGCGGCGGAAACTTTCGGCGGCTCCGCGCAGAATGCCGATACCGACACCGGCGGCAAACCCCAGAACCGTGCTGGTCGCAGCGATGAATCTGCGCGATATTCCGCTCGGATCAAGCGGTGGTGTTGCCTCGGAAATCAGGCTGACATTCGCCGTATTGATGTTTTTCTGTTCGTCGGCTTCACGGGCGCGAAGCAAATAGGATTCATAGACCGACCGCTTGGCTGATGCTTCACGTTCCAACTGCCGCAATGTCACCAGTTCTTCGCTGACCCCGGCCTGAGCCGCTTTGAGCTGTGCCAGTTGCGAGGCCAACGCCTGTTCCTGCTGTACCGCCCGCTTCAATTCAACCTGTATCGACGAAACCACACGTCGCAGCTCCGCCTGGATCTCCTGGCGCGCACCGTCAAGTTGGGCTTTGACTTCGGAGAGCTGAGGATGACGTGGGCCCAGCTTGACGGCCAGGCGCGATCCTTCCTGTTTCAAACTGGCGAACTGGCCGCGCAATTCGGTCAGCACGCCGGAATTGACCTGTTCGGGCAGGCTGCCGGCGACGATCTGGCCGACATTAAGCGTACGTGCCGATTGTGCCTTTGCATTGAGCGCGATGGTCTGCGCTTTGGCGTTCGAAAGCTGTTCGTTCAACCGCACGATCGTGTCGTCGGTGATCAGTCTTCCGCGGGCATCGACCAGATCATTTTGTGACTTGAAAGCTTCGACCTTGCGCTCGGCCTGCTCGACACCGGAACGCAATTCTTCAAGTCTGGAATTGAGCTCATCCGATGCCCGGGATGCCGTATTGTTTTGAAAATCGCCCTGTGTTTTCAGGAAGACATCGATGACCTTGTTTGCAATGAGCGCGGATTTGTCCGGGTTCTGGGTGCGCATCGAGACAGAGACGACAAAGGTCTTGCCGCCACGCTCGACATCCAGATTGTCGTAGAGATATTCTGTTGCAAGGGCATAGCGCATACGAGCCGTCGATGCCGGATCTTGCGAACTGACAATGGATTTCAGCAGGGAAAACGCCTGGCCGATATCACTACCGAGACTGCCGTTGAACTCGGGATCTCTGTCAAGATTGAGTTCGTCGACAACCCTCGTCAACACGCTGCGCGACGTAAGGATTTTGACTTGGTTTTCAACGATGGCCAGCGTTGCGCCGAACGGCAGGCCTGTCTGGGTCAACTCGCGATCCACAAGCTTGAGGTCACGTGGATCGACAAGCAGTTCCGCGGTCGCCCTGAATTCCTTTGGGGTAGACAGGGCGACGCCGACACCAATGACCCCGCCGAGTATCGTCATGGCAACGATGATTGCCTTTGATCGGGTAATCCCGGCAATCACAGTCGCCGGATCGAACATTGGACGCCAGGCTTGTATGCCGGCCTCAGGTCGCGATTGATACCGGGTCTCGTCTGGATTGGTCCGAGAGGCAACGGATGCACCCGATTCACGATCCTCGCCGTGGGCTGTCGCTGCCTCGCTTTCGCCGAACCTGCCCCGATAACCTTCGGATCGGACATCCACTTCGTTGGATGGCGGGCGTAAGGGGTCGCGCTCGCGCCGAACATCGTGTCTGCTGGTTCTTTGCGGTGCGGGTTCGGCCTCCAGCGGCGGTTGTTTCACCCGATGTTCGAAGCGGTTCTCGCGTGTGGGAGGCTCATCCGGGCGATCTCTTCCAAGCGCTGACAGAAGCGGGTTTGCCGGTTCGGGACGGCGCGGTGCGGATTTCGGCGGTGCGGCGTTCCGGGCGCCGGAAAACAAACGATCCGTTTCCTCCCGCACCCTGCTGTCCGCCAGCGAAAGCAGTGATCGCGAAGCGCCTTTGCGGCCGTCATTCGTGACATCGTTCATCTGCGCGTGTGACTTTCCAACAGCAACCAAAACGACCGGCACGGACCCGAGTTCGTTAAGGCAAGCTAAACAATCGTGGAAAACAAAAGGTTAATTTCCAGCTGCCTCCCCGGCTGAACGGCGTAGTGGCCCGATCGGTGTCAAATGCCTGTCGTTTAAGGGATTTCACAAACGCAGGGACCTCCGTAAGCGCCAACTGGGTGTTAAACATTCCCGGCTATTATCGGCTGATCTCTATATGAAACATTCCGGGAAAAGTGGCCCGGTGTCGGCGGCGCAAGAGCTTGGTCAGAGACTTTATCAGCAAAAACCGCGGGGTTATCCGCGACTATCTTACCGCCGTCAGCGGAGCCGGTGGTCGCCTGGTATTTTCACTTGTGTATTTCATTGCGCTCGCGAACACGCTGACCATCGCCGAATTCGGGATTTTTGCCACTGCCTCTGCGGCGGGAATCATGCTCTCGCGCATTGCCTCTTTCGGTTTTGTCTCACCACTCTATCGCATCGCCACCGTCAAGCGACACCTGATCGGTGCTTATACGGCTGGTTATCTGCTGTTCACCCTGTTGTCGCTGCCCGTGCTAGCGGCGGCGGCCCTGGCCCTCCATTGGATTTTCTTCTCCGGCGAAATTTCCTTGTCGGTTTTCGCTATGATTGTCTTCACCGAAGCGATTGTCTGGCGCGGCTTTGAAGTTGTTCTCATCGTCAACAACGGAATGGGGAGATTTAGCCATAGCGCGGTTCTGGCGATTGTTGGAACGATGATCCGGGCCATAGGTGCAGCTGCGCTGTCCTTGGTGGTTGCTCCTGATCTGGAAACCTGGTCCTGGTACTACCTTGCCGCCAACAGCGTTGCGCTCCTGTTGGCGGTGGTCGTTTTCTATCCGCGTCAAAGGCTGCGTCTGGCTTGGCGCCTGTACCGCCGCCG
>JAJFHT010000256.1 GCA_021775495.1 Hyphomicrobiales bacterium
ATGGTGACGGCATCAACTCGAGGAACACTGATCTGGTTGTCACCTTTGCCCGGATCGGGGAAACAGGCACGATCCTCGGTGACGGCATCGAAATCACCAACAATGACGGCAAAACCCACACTGCAGACATCATATTCAACAATGTTTTCGGTCTCGGCGTGCCCGATCCGACGGGCCGCGGCATTTTCATCAATGCTCAATCGGGAACATTGAACGCCAACCTGAATGCGAATTTTTTCGCTACTGATTTTCAGACGATACAGACTCAGGATGGTGGCGCCGCAAACTCGCTCATCCTGTCGCTGACCGGCAATTCGACCCTGACGACGCAAAACGCGGTCCCGACGATGCAGATCACGGGGTCGGGGCTCAACTCAACCATTGTGAAGGAATGGTCCTTCCCCAATCAGGTGATCGGCGGGATCACCAATTCAAGCGGAATTCTGTTCGACCGGGTGACATTTGACGCCGACGGCAATCCGAACAATGGGTTCCAGCAGGTCATGTACAATGGCGGCGACCTCGATATTGGTCAGGTTCCGCCGTTCACGATCCAGCGGGTCACCGGCAACGGACTTACTTTCCTGAATCCGACCGGCAATCTGCGAATCGATACGCTGAACATTGCCAATCAAAACGGTACCGGTCTTGTCGTCGATACCAAGGGACTCGGCACAACCTTCAACCTGGATGTTGGCGGTGGTACTATCAACACCCTGGGCGGAACGGCTCTGTTCCTCGATCCGCTGACGGCCAACATCACATTTGGCGATATTATTTCTGTCAACAGCCCGACCAATGGTGTCTTCATCAGCGATACGGCCGGCAGCGTAACGGTCACCGGGACGACGACAATCACCGGCGCGACCGGATTGCCGATTTTTCTCAACAACAACACGGCGACTATCGACCTCGGTACTCAGGTCATCACACCGTGAGTTGCCGGCGACAGCACCATCTGCGATTTTTCAGACAGCAGGACAGCTAGACGGGTCTAAGCTACATTGCGCGGACGCTGCTGAATCGTGAGGCATCTGTTCGCCAGATCCTCTCCGGGAACGGCCTTGCTGAACAGGAAACCCTGAACCTGGTTGCAGTCATGGCGTGCAAGCCAATCGAGCTGCTCTTGTGTCTCAACACCCTCAGCCACCGTTGTCGCGCCAATTTGGCGGGCCAATGTGAGAATCAGCCTCAGCAAGGGCCCGGAAGACGGCAGCTTCTGCACAAAACTCTTGTCGAGCTTGATGCATTGCAGCGGAAATCGGGAAATGTGCACGAGGTTGGAATAACCCGTTCCAAAATCATCAAGCGCCAAACGGAAACCAAGATCCGTGATCTTCCGGACTTTTTCGGAAACCTCCGCATCATCGCCGAAAAGGGACGTTTCAGTTAGCTCGAGTTCCACGTTTTCTATGGGAAAGTCAGCTTCAGCAGACGTGTCTTCAAACAGTTTGACGAACCCGGAATCTTGAAACTGCTTGGGTGAAACATTCACCGAAAGATCAATTTCGAAGCCTTCTCTGTGCCAATTACTCAGCTGTCTGCACGCTTGTTTGAGTACAAATGCGCCGACACGATCGATAACGCCAATCTCCTCACATATCGGAATGAATCGATCGGGCGGAATGAACCCGCGTTCAGGGTGATTCCAGCGGAGCAATGCTTCCGCGGATACAACTTGATAGGTCTTGGTATCGAGACGTGGCTGATAATGCAGTGTAAATGCGTCGTTATCGATTGCTTTCCGGATCTCGGCCTCAAGCCAGCTGCGCTCAAGCAATTCCGCACCGAGTGATTTGTCAAAGACGGTGTATCGGTTTCGTCCAGCTCGCTTGGAGTGATAGAGCGCGATGTCTGCCTGTTTCACAATGTCAGACCAATCCATTCCGCTGCTATCCAGGATGGACACACCGATACTTGTGGTGACGTTGAGTTGAACCGAGCCGCAATCAATCGGCTTGAGTACCTCTGAACGGATGGCCTCAAGCAACTGGCGCAATCGTATGTCCTTGCCGCCGAGTTCCCTGAGCAGAACGACGAACTCATCACCGCCCATGCGGGCGATAGTATCCGTTTGCCGAATTTGCGTCTGAACGCGATGGGCAAAGGTGCGCAGGATCGTGTCACCCACCTCATGCCCGAAGGTGTCATTGACCTGCTTGAACTTGTCGATGTCCAGGTAGAGCAAAGCATGGCTGGTGCCGTTACCGTTGAAACCTGCGCTGACCTCCTCCAACTGCTGCTGCATAAATGAGCGGTTGTAACAGCCGGTAAGCTGATCACGATCCGCCAGATAGCGTGCCTTGTCCCGGGCGGTTTTCAATTCGCTGACGTCGACGGCAGTAACAAGAAGCGCCTTTTCGCCAGTAGCAGCGTCCAAACATCTTTTGGCGCTCAGATCGAACCACTTTTCTCCGTCTGAAGTCTTCACTTTTGCGACGCGCCGGCATTCGTCGCGTTCTTGCCAGCCAGCGCGCATCTCCCGGAAGTCTCGAGGCCGGAGAAACAAGTCCTTGAAGCCCGTCGCACCCTCAAGAAACGCGTTGCGCGCTGCCGGGTTCATGTACAGAGGCTGTCCATCTATCGTGTAGAGGGAGATCATCACATCGGTATGCAGAAGCGCTTCGGTGCTTCGGAGGGTTTCAGGCTCCTCCTCACTTTCACCCGTTGCCTCGCACATCATCGCCATTCGGCCGTCAGGCATCAAAAAACCGGTGTACACAACCTTTACCGTGACCGGTTCACCATTGGGATAAAGTGTCCAGAACTCGCTGAACTCTGCATCGCTGTCAACGAAGTCGATTTGGTATTGCTTCAGCCGTTTTGCGACCGTTGACGACATCCCTTCCGCAAGGTTTCGATCCTGCAATGAAGCTTCATCTTCCGTCTGCCAGAT
>JAJFHT010000257.1 GCA_021775495.1 Hyphomicrobiales bacterium
CGGCGGCACCGTGTCGTTTCTGTGCTCGGCGAGCGCGGATCAGATCACAGGAACATCGATCTCGGTTGATGGCGGCTGGACGGCGCTTTGAACAGGCCAGGACAATGAGCAAATCGAAGCCGATCAATATGGCCCTTCAGGGCGGTGGATCGCATGGCGCCTTTACATGGGGTGTGCTGGACCGGCTGCTGGAAGACGGGCGATTGTCGTTCGAGGCCATCTCCGGAACAAGCGCCGGTGCAATGAATGCGGTGGCGCTGGCCGATGGCTGGATGCAGAACGGCGCCGATGGCGCGCGCGAAAAACTTCACAATCTGTGGCAGGCGGTCGGCAAGATCGGGCGTTTCAGCCCGATCCAGCGGACGCCATGGGATGTGTTGTGGGGCAACTGGTCGCTGCAGCACTCGCCCAGTTACCTGTTCTATGAATCGATTTCGCGAATGGTTTCGCCCTACGCGGCCAATCCGTTTGATTTCAATCCGTTGCGCGATGCGGTCGAGGCCGTGATCGATTTTGACCGGGTACGCCATTGCGATTGTACAAAACTGTTTGTCTCGGCGACCAATGTCGAAAGCGGCGAAGTGAGGGTCTTCAATACGACGGAAATCAGCGCCGATGTGGTGATGGCGTCGGCCTGCCTGCCGACGATCTTCAAGGCAGTGGAAATCGACGGTGTGCCCTATTGGGATGGCGGTTATGGCGGCAATCCGGCGCTTTTTCCGTTTTTCTACAGCTCAACGGTCGAAGATGTTCTGCTGATTCAGATCAATCCGATCCTGCGCAGGGGCGCGCCAACAGGCGCGCGCGAAATCCAGGCGAGAGTGGACGAAATCACCTTCAATGCCGCCTTGCTGCGCGAGTTTCGGGCAATCGCCTTTGTAAAAAAGCTGATCGCCGCCGGGCGTCTTGATCATGCCGAATACAAGGATATCCGCATGCATCGCATCGATGCGGACGAGGCACTGAAGCATCTGACAGCGACATCCAAGGTCAATGCCGAAACAGCTTTTCTGGAGTATCTGCGTGATCTCGGACGCGCCGCCGCCGAAGACTGGCTTGGCGATTGTTTTGGTTCGGTCGGCAAACAGGCGACACTCGATCTTTCCTACGCGCTGTCACCGCAAAGCGATATCGCCCACAGGAAAGCCCCTGGATTGTCCGTCCAGAGATTTCTTGCCAAGCGTAAATGCCCGGAAATTGCGGACTAGGGTCCTGACCCTAAGGTCTAGAGCAGAATTCGATCATATTGAATCGTTTGACCGGTTTTTCCGGTTTGCTGGCGAGGCAGGGTTCATGCTGTGGTCTATACGACCACAAATGAATCCTAACGACGTCCAGCGAGCCTGAAAAACCGGCCTTCGGTGGGCCAGATCGGCCCCTCGGATGTCGTTGCAAAGCTTACCCGATGCCCCGCATCGCGCTGCGCTTTGCGCCTAACCGAGCAACCGATTTGGCTCCATCAAACGCCTCAATATGATCGAACTCTGCTCTAACTTACTGCCAGCGCTATCAGCCTGACGAGGCGGCGGGCGGCGGATGCCTGTTGAGCGGCATCCTGAATCCGCGCCTTCATGCCCTCAAGCCCGTCCAGCAAGGTTTCGGCCAGATCACCGGCCGAAAGGTTCTTGCCATCAAGATCGATTCCGGCACGATCGGCCTCTGCCTCGATGAATGTGGCAAAGAGACTTGTCATCGCCATCTGCCATTCACCCAACAGATCAGCCGCAAGATCGTTTTTGACATCCAGCAGTTCCGATCCGTGCGGTGCCTGCATGATCTCGGCCATGTGCATGAGCAAAGCACAGTCGATGGCACGAAACAGCCTCTGTTCGAAATGGCCGTCGCCATTCAGTTCCGCTTCCGCAATCCCAACGGAATCGCGCAGCATCCGTTCGGCCAGCGCGCGATATATCGCGGTTTTGTTCTTGAAGTGCAGATAAAGCGCCGGCCGGGACAGTTTTGTCGCGCGGGCGATGTCGTCCATCGTCGTACGTGAGAATCCATAGGCGAGAAACGCAGTCTTGGCGCTATCGAGAATCGCGTCCCGCCGGGTGTCGCTCAACGTGGTGTCCGAGATGGTCATGAGAACGGTATTGACAAAATGACGAAATTTGTCAAGATGTTTGCAATCGCGCACCGCAGATCACCGATCCCGGGCGTTTTTCATTCAGCTCTCGAAGGACAGGCCATGCGACTGACCGTCAACAATCAACCCATCGAAATCGACGCCGATCCGGACATGCCTCTGTTGTGGGCCCTGCGCGATCTGGCAGGAATCAAAGGCCCGAAATTCGGCTGCGGCATTGCCGCCTGCGGTGCCTGCACCGTTCTGGTTGACGGCGCGCCGGTCCGTTCCTGCTCGCTGCCTGTTGGCGCTGTCGACGGTGACGTGACGACAATTGAGGGCCTACCGGAAGGCAACACGCTGCACGTGGTTCAGCAGGCATGGCTGGAAATGCAGGTGCCGCAATGCGGATACTGTCAGGCCGGGCAGATCATGAGCGCAGTGGCGCTTCTGGAAGAAGTCGATGAACCGAGCGATGCTGATATTGACGATGCCATGAGCGGCAATCTTTGCCGGTGCGGCACCTATCCGAAAATCCGCGCAGCCATCAAGCAGGCTGCCGAACTCAAAACCAAGCTGGGAGCATAGATCATGGCCAGCATCGGAAAAATCGCCCGTAGAACATTCCTGGTCGGCGCCGCAGCCATCGCCGGCGGTGTGGCGGTGGGATATTATTTCTATCGTCAGCCCTGGCCCAACCCGCTTGAAGGCGAAACGGCCGAGGGTGAAGCGACCTTCAACCCCTTCGTCAAGATTGCCAGTGACAACACGGTAACGATCATCGTGCCGCGTGCAGAGATGGGGCAGGGCGTAACCACCACACTTGCAGCAATGGTGGCGGAAGAACTCGATCTGGAACTGGATGCGATCAAGGTTGAGCACGGTCCGGCATCGGGCGCCTATTTCAACAGTGCGATGATGGAAGAGGGTGGGCCGTTTCCGCAATTCGATCACTCGATGGTGGCCGAGACGATGCGGTCGGTATCATCTGCAATCGGCAGGACGCTTGGGCTGCAGGTTACCGGCGGATCGTCTTCGACACGCGATGCTTATGAAAAAATGCGCCATGCCGGTTGTGCCGCGCGCATGCTGCTGGTTGAGGCGGCCGCAAAGGAATGGCAGGTTCCGGCCAATTCACTGACAACAGCGGGCGGCAAGGTCGAACATGCCGGTTCGGGTCGCTCGAAAACCTATGGCGAACTGGCCGTCGCTGCAGCGTCGATTGATCCGCCGTCTGAAATCACCCTGCGGCCGAAATCGGAATGGAAGCTGCTGGGCAAGCCGCAAAAACGTACCGATCTTCTGGCCAAGGTGACCGGCGCTCCGATTTACGGCGTCGATATCGATCTGCCGGACATGCTTTATGGAACGGTGCGGATGAGCCCGCGCTTCTGGGCAAAGATCAAAAGCGCCGATACGTCCGCCGCGGAAAAAATGCCTGGCGTGGTCAAGATCGTCCGGCTTGAAACCCAGACCGGTGACGGGTTCGGAGTGATCGCAGAGAACACCTGGGCGGCTTTCAACGCAGCCGAGGCGATCGAGGCGGAATGGGGTGACAGCGATTATCCTGCAGACAGTGCCGGGATATCGAAAAAGCTGCAGGATGCGCTTGCCGGTCCGGATGGCTCGTCGTTGCGCGATGATGGCGATGTCGATACCGAATTCGCCGATGCTCCCGCCGACAATGTGCTCGATGTTGCCTATGAAGTGCCCTATCTGGCGCATGCCTGTATGGAGCCAATGAATGCCACGGCACGGTTGAAGGACGGCGTTTTGGACATCTGGGCGCCGAACCAGGCGCCAACGATCATCCAGCAGGTGTGCGGCGGTGTGCTGGGCCTTGAAGGTGAAAACGTCAATGTGCATACGACCTATCTCGGCGGTGGTTTTGGCCGGCGCGGCGAGGTGGATTTTTCGATTTATGCAGCGCTGATGGCAAAAGAAACCGGTGGGCGACCGGTCAAGGTCACCTGGAGCCGTGAAGAGGACACGCGCCACGATACTTACCGACCAGCCGCCGCTGGGCATTTTCGCGCCCGGCTCGGCTCTGACGGCCTTCCCCAGGCGGTCGACATGCGTATCGCGACACCGTCGGTGCTGCAAAGCGTCATGCGGCGTACCTTCCCGTCGCTGTCGCCGGCCGGACCCGAACGGTTGCTGACGGAGGGGGCATTCGATCAGCCCTATACCATCCCCAATTACAGGGTGACCGGCGTTCCGACCGATCTGTCGATTCCGGTTGGATTCTGGCGGTCGGTGGGCAATTCGTTCAACGGGTTTTTCCATGAAAGCTTCATGGACGAAATTGCCACCAAGGGCGGGATCGATCCGGTCGAATTGCGGCGCAAACTGATGGCCGACTATCCGACCGCGCTGAAGGTCGTTGAAACGGTTGCACAAATGTCCTCGTGGAGTGAATCTGCCGGAGCTGGCAGGGCCAAGGGCATTGCCTTTACCTTGAGTTTTGGCGGCTGGGTCGGCGAGGTCGTCCAGGTGGCACAGACGAATGACGGCATTCGCATTGAAAAAGTCTGGATAGCAGCCGATCTCGGCGAGGTGCTCGATCCGGCAATCGTCGAGGCACAGCTGATCTCGGGCGCGGTTTACGGCCTTTCATCGGCGATGAGTCAGGAAATCACCTTTGCCGACGGCGCTGTCGAACAGTCGAATTTCCACGACTACGATGCCATGCGCATTCACCAGGCGCCGGAATTCGAGGTGACCCTTCTGGAAAATGCGCCGCAGATGGGAGGCGCCGGCGAAATCGGCACTCCGCCATCGGTTCCGGCTCTGGCCAATGCGGTGTATGCCCTGACCGGCAAGCGGATCCGCAACATGCCGCTGTCGAAAGAAGTGAGTTTTGCCTGATGAGCCGGCTCGCAATGATTGTCGTGCTGGCGGCCATATCGGCGCCTGCACTTGTTTCGATCGGCGCAGCCCGTGCGGATGGGCTGTCCGAATGGGCCACGATCCATAAGGTTTTCTCGCACCCGCGCTGCGCGAATTGTCATGTCGAAGATGAGCGACCGCGCTGGTCGGGCGACCATTATGGTGGCGCCGGAATGCATGGGTTCAATATCAAGCGTGGCACAGACGGTTCGGGATTTGGCAATCCCGGGCAGCGCTGTGCGGTTTGCCATTTTGAAGCCAATTCAGGCAAGCCCCACGGACCACCGGGCGCCGAAAACTGGCATCTGGCGCCGGCAGAAATGGCTTGGTTCGGACAGTCTTCCGCGTTGATTTGCGCTCAGATCAAAGACCCGGAGCGCAATGGTGACCGCACGCTTGAAGAAGTTGCGGACCATGTCCGCAGTGATCCGCTGGTCGCCTGGGGCTGGAATCCCGGTCCGGGACGGCAACCGGCCCCGGGTTCGGCCGAAGAAACCTATCGGGCACTGCTGCGCTGGATTTCATTTGGAGCGCCTTGTCCGGGCACCTGACAGTGCGGTGTCAGCAGTAGGTGGATCGGGCCTTTAAAGCCTGAAGAGTTTGATGTAGAAGACCGCGGTCGCCCTTTGGCACCCTATTCTTGTTGAATCGAACCGGCAGCAGACCCACATAGTATGGGTCCGGCAGTAGTCCCTGCGGGTTCAACGATCGTTCTGGAAAGCAGATGTCGAAAATCAAGTTCCACCGAGTGGCAGCTGTGCTCGTGTTAGTTGTATCCGCTGCATGGGTGCTTACCGGCGACTTTTCGTCCGTCGGCAGCGCTTCGACTGAAGAATCGGACAAGCCGAAGGCTGTTGCCGAAATCGAAATCGTTCCGCAGACGGTGGCCGTTGTCGCGCCGCCGCGCGCTCAGCATCGCCGTGCGATTCGCCTGTCTGGCCTGACCGAGGCCGATAAGCGCGCCAGTCTTGCGACCCGTTCCGGCGGTATTATAGGCGCGTTGCCGATCCGACAGGGCGATAGCATCAAGGCCGGCGAACTGATCCTGTCGCTGGATGCCACCGACAAAAGCGCTACCATCGAAACGGCGCAGAAGCTGCTGGTCCAGCGCCGGGCGGAAACAAAAGCTGCCGAACGGCTGGTCAAGCGTGGCAATCTGGCGAAATTGCAGGCCGACAATGCACGTTCCGCCCTTGCTGCAGCCGAATCGCAATTGGAAACAGCTGTGATGGAAATGGACCGCATGGTCCTGCGCGCGCCGTTTGACGGTGTTGTTGACCGGGTGTTTGTCGAAAAAGGCAGTTCGGTTCAGCAGGGTGCGCAGGCAGCGGTGATTTTGAGCCTGGATCCGATCATTGCGACCGGTGAGGTCAGCGAACGCGACCTGGGATACATCAAGAATGGCGACAGGGCTGATATCCGGCTGGTCAGCGGCAATGTGGTCAACGGCACGATCCGTTACATCAGCCGCGAAGCATCGGCTCAGACCCGCACTTTCCGGGTCGAGGTGGCCGTGCCCAATCCGGCTGGTCTGATTCCTGCCGGCATGACTGCCGAAATCACGCTGTGGGCCGAGCCGGTCGATGCGGTCATCCTGCCGCGATCCGTTGTGACGCTGGGCCCGCGCGGCGATCTTGGCATTCGTGGAATCGATGCCGACAGCAAGGTGGAATTTTACGAGATCGATCTGGTTGACGATACGCCGGGCGGCCTCGTGTTGGCTGGAATTCCGGAGAACAAGCGCATCATCGTTGCCGGGCAGGATCTGGTTTCCGATGGCGATACGGTCAATGCCGTCGAAGCGGACGCGGAAACCATCAAACGGCTTGTCGGTGAGGTTACCGGCGGTGCGGTAAACTGACGGGATCGATTCGATGAATATTGTCGACCTGGCGATCCGCAATGCGCGGCTGACCATATCGGTACTCTGCTTTCTGCTGCTTGCCGGTCTGCTGTCCTATCAGTCGATCCCAAAGGAAGCCGAACCGGATATCCAGATTCCGATCATCTATGTCGGACTCGGGTTTCAGGGAATTTCACCGGAGGATTCGGAGCGCCTGCTGCTGCGGCCGGTCGAGGCCAAACTGAAAAGCATTACCGGTCTGAAGGAGATGCGGTCGTCGGCCTATCAGGGCGGCGGATTCGTGCTGGTGGAGTTCCAGCCTGGTGCCGATCTGTCGACGGCTCTGGAGGATGTCCGGGCCAAGGTGTCGGATGCCAAGCGGGACCTGCCGCAAAGTGCTGACGAACCGACGATCAATGAAGTCAATCTGTCGGAATTTCCCGTCCTTGTCGTGACCTTGTCCGGAAATGTGCCGGAACGTGCCCTGACGGCGGCGGCTCGCGAGTTGCGTGACAGGATCGAGGAGGTAACCGGCGTTCTCGAGGCAAAACTGCAGGGCTCTCGTGATGACCTGGTCGAGGTCATCATCGACCCGGTGAAACTGTCCTCCTACGGTCTGCGCCTCGACGAGTTGATCGGGGTGATCAACGCCAATAACAGCCTCGTTGCCGCGGGGATGATCGAAGGCGATGAGGGAGCGTATGCGGTCAAGGTACCTGCGCTGATAGAAACGGTCGAGGACGTCGCCAATCTGCCGATTGTCGTCGGACCCAATGCGGTCGTGCGGGCGCGTGATTTAGCGACGATCCGCTCGACTTTCAAGGATGCCGAGACGATCACGCGGCTCGACGGAAAGCCGGCCATAGCGATCGAAGTTTCGAAACGCACCGGCGCCAATCTGGTCGAGACCGTTGACGCGGTGAAAGCCGTTGCGGACGCTTACGTCAAACGCCTGCCGCCGGGCAGTGTGGTGAGCTATTCGCAGGACAAATCAACCTCGATTCGGCAATTGCTGGGGGACCTTGAAAACAGCGTGCTGACTGCGGTCATCCTGGTTTTTGTGGTTATTCTGTATGCTCTGTCGGGACGGGCCTCGATACTGATAGGCCTGGCAATCCCGGCATCGTTCCTGATTGGCATCCTGGCGTTGTCGCTGGGCGGGCTGACCGTTAACATTGTCGTGCTGTTCAGCCTGATCCTTGCGGTCGGCATGCTGGTTGACGACGCCATCATTGTCACTGAATTCGCCGAGCGGCGGATGTCCGAAGGTATGGAGAAACGGGCCGCCTATTCACTTGCGGCAAAGCGCATGGCCGGTCCGGTTACGGCTTCGACCATGACCCGGATCGCGGCATTTTCGCCGCTGCTGTTCTGGCCCGGCATTGTCGGCGAGTTCATGAAGTACATGCCAATTACGCTGATCGCGACGCTTTCGGCGTCAATGCTCTACGCGCTGATATTTGCACCGACCCTTGGGGCGATCATCGCCAAAGCGCCGGCCGAAGAAGCCGAAAAGCGCGAGGGCTATTACATGAAGACGGCGCGGCTGGCCGTCCAGTTTCCCAAGACCGTGCTTATGCTTGCGGTGGCGCTGCTGGTTGCTGTCCAGTTCAGTTATTCCAAATATGGTTCCGGCGTCGAGTTTTTCCCGGAAGTCGAACCGGAATACGGGCTTCTCTATGTCCATGCCCGCGGCAATCTTTCGCTGGAAGAAAAGAACATTGCGGTTGATATGGTCGAAAAACGGCTGCTTGGCTGGCCCGGGGTCGAAACCGTCTATACTCGAGTCGGCAAAGCTTCCGGCGGCGGTGCCGACAATGTAGCTGAAGATGTCGTCGGCGTGATTCAGTACGAATTTGTCGACTGGCGCGAGCGCAAATCGGCGAATGATATTCTGGCTGATTTACGTGTCGAAATGACCGGGTTGCCGGGGATCGAAGTCGAGGTCCAGGTGCCGCAGGCCGGTCCGCCGACCGGCAGCGCCATCCAAGTACGGTTATCCGCAGTCGACCCGGAGGGCCTGGACGATGCGGCCCGTGCTGTCGCAGCGGCGCTGAAAGATATCCCCGATGTCATCGACATCAAAAATGGACTGCCACCGCCCGGGGTCGACTGGGAACTCAAGGTCAACCGAACCAAGGCGGCGCAATACGGTATCGGTCCGGGAGCGGTTGGCACCGTTGTGCAACTGGTCACAACCGGTCTCAAATTATCCGAATACCGTCCGGCCGGCGCTGACGATCCGGTGGACATCCGACTGCGGTTGCCGGAGGATCGCAGGACACTTGCGACGCTCGACCAGTTACGCGTCGAGACCGCTCAAGGATCGGTGCCAATTTCGAATTTCGTCAGCCGCGAGCCAGCGGTCCGCACTGGTATACTCAACCGGATCGACAGCGAACGGACGATCAACGTTCAGGCCAATATCCGTGAAAACGCGCAGGCTGCCGTGGTTCAGGCCAAGGTCATCGAGGCTGTGTCGAAAATGGATCTGGGTTCGATCCGCTGGAAACTGGCCGGCGAGGACGAAGAGCGCGAAAAGGCCGGCGCCTTCCTGACCAAGGCATTCGGCGCGGCGATGTTCCTGATCTTCATCGTGCTGCTTGCTCAGTTCAACAAGTTCACCAGCGTCTGGCTGGTGTTGTCTGCGGTTATCATGTCGACCATCGGGGTGTTCCTCGGGCTGCTGATCATGGGACAGCCGTTCGGAGTGGTCATGTCGGGCATCGGTGTGATTGCCCTGGCCGGCGTGGTGGTGAACAACAATATTGTGTTGATCGATACCTATGACCGGCTGCGTGAGGAAGGCTGGGAAAAAATTGATGCCGTGCTGCAGACCTGCCGCGAACGTGCCCGACCGGTGGTGCTGACGGCCGTTACCGCAATCCTCGGTGTGCTGCCGATCGCATTTGCTGTCAATCTGGAAATCATGAATCACGAAACCACCTTCGGCGCTCCATCAACGCAGTGGTGGATCTCGCTGTCCAGCGCCATCGTGTTCGGCCTGGCTTTCTCGACCGTACTGACCCTGATCGTTACGCCTGCGGCACTTATGGTGTTCACCCGGTCAAACTACCGTAAGAAACAGCCCGGTCGGCTGGCGCGCCTGTTCCGGCGCGGGAACAAAGTGTCGGACGACGACGCCGGCAAGGAAACGTCGGGACCAATAGCCGATCCCGCCGAGTAAATCCGCATTGTGCAGAATTTGGCCAGGACGTGCCTCAAGCCGACGGCTGCGCTTGAGCGCGATGGGGCTGTACTGGTCTGTGTGCCGGCAATTCAACTGAGGTATGCGGCAACTTCAGATCAACTAAAGTCTGGTGAACTGCCGTATCCAGAGGTGTGTGTGGAATCGGACCAATCTGATCCGCCAGATCTGAAGACACCAGGCTGTGGGCTTCCTCCCACAGGTAGCGCATTTCTGCGATTTCCCGCCACATCGGTATGACAAGCCCCCCGATTTTCAGGACCGGCCAGGGCAGGCCTGATATCTTGAGGTCAGTTCCAGCGGCCCTCTCCATCGCGACTTTCAACTCCGCGCCGGTGACATTGTGACCGGGAAAGTGGAAGGTCTCGAACGCCCGAACTGTGTCGCCGGTTTCCGCCAGACGGACAAAGGTTGCGGCGAGGTCAGGCAAATAGGTCCAGGCGTGCTTTAGAGTGAGCGGGCCTGGATATGTGAATGAGTTCTTGCCAAGTTTCGACGTGACGACCAGATCGAACCAGGAGCCGGTTCCGGCCGTGCCGAAAAAATCACCTGCGCGCAAAATGATTGTGCGCACGCCAT
Organism: Hyphomicrobiales bacterium; assembly: GCA_021775495.1. Lineage (GTDB taxonomy): Bacteria > Pseudomonadota > Alphaproteobacteria > Rhizobiales > Rhizobiaceae > JAJFHT01. The sequence goes on from JAJFHT010000257.1 coordinate 10,585, forward strand.
TGGCCTCCGCTTCCCGTTCGAAAATACGCTCCATCTCCACTCGGATCGCGCCTTTCCTGGTGCTTGGTTTCTGCGCCAGATCCGAGCGCAGTTCACACGGCATCGGCGCCCCAAAATTGTAAACATTGCCAGGAAACAGATGCAGTGCGCCGTGCATTTTCACCGCGGCCATAACATTGCGGGCCAGGCGTTCGCATTGGCCGCGCCAGGCCGTATAGGGCGGGTTCAGACCGTTGAAGACGATCTCGGCGCCTCGTGTCGCCCGGCTGAGAGCGTCGCGGTCCAGCGCATCGGCGGCACGGTGTTCCGCCCGCTCCAGGCCCTTGATTGCCGAGCCGGTTCGGCTCACGGCAATGACGTGATAGCCGGCTGTAATGAAGGCCTTTGCCGTCGCGTGACCTACTCTTCCCTTGGCGCCCAATATTGCGATGGTTGTCATTGTTCGTCTCCGGATCGATTGCTTTCCGACAATATTGTCGATACAAAATTGAACATCAATTGAATGAAAATGCAGAAATGATATTCAACAATGAATAGAGATGCCGATGCGTGAGCAGGATTTTGACTGGAATCTTCTCAAGAGCTATCTGGCGATCGCAACGCAGGGCAGCCTGTCTGCGGCGGCACGGGTAAGCGGGATCAGTCAGCCAACTCTCGGGCGACACGTTGCCACGCTTGAGCAGGATCTGGGTGTCACACTGTTCGAGCGGCAAAGCAGCGGCATGACATTGACAGATGCCGGGGCGTCTTTGTTGCAGCGGGCGCGAGAGGTGGAGGCTGCAACATCGTCCTTCTCACTGGCGGCAACCGGGCGGTCACAGACCATTGCCGGAACGATCCGGATAACCGCAAGCGACGTTGTCTCGTTCTACCTGTTGCCGGAGATCATCGCCGAGATGCGTCAGGTTGAACCGGAACTCGATGTCGAACTTGTCAGTTCCAACGAAGTGCAGAACCTGTTGACACGGGATGCCGACATCGCGGTGCGGATGGTCGAGCCGGCGCAGGCTGAACTGATCGTCCGAAAGGTCAATGACATGGCGATTGGGGCATTTGCCAGCACCTCCTATCTGGATCGGGCAGGCCGGCCGGAAACGACTGACGATCTCTACCAGCACAGCATTGTCGGATATGATCGTGCCGACATGCTCATCAAGGGCATGAGATCAGCGGGTTACAGGGTCGAACGGTCGGATTTTGGACTGCGCACGGATGCACAGACGGTCTATTGGCGGCTGGTCGAAGCGGGTGCCGGAATTGGTTTCGGATCAGTGTATGTCGCCCGCAAGAACCCACAGCTTGAAAGATTGCTGCCGGATCTGGTGACCCCGCCATTGCCAATGTGGATCACCGCGCACCGTGAACTGAAAACCAGCCTGCGGGTGCGGCGGGCATTCGACTTTCTCTATGAAGCGCTTCATGCGCTTCCATTGTCGGAACCGAAATGAGCCTCCTATCCGGTACGCCGGCCTAGGATCATTGCTGCGAGACCACCGCTCATCAGCAGCAAAATGGCGAAGCCGGCGAAAATTGGCGCCAGTCCGGTATGTTCGGCGATGAACCCGATGGCGGCCGGCGCCAGAAGCAGGCCGGAATACCCCATTGCGGTTGCAACCGCGATGCCGACAGCCGGCGGAACACCGGGATAGGCTCCGGCTGCCGAAAAAAGAATCGGAACTGTGTTGGCCATGCCGACGCCGGATATCAGGAAGCCAAGAACGGCGATGCTGGCATTCGGAGCCAGACCGGCAATGACAAGGCCGACTGCGGCAATCGCGGCGGAAACTACAAATGTCGTCCGGTCACCCATCCGCGTTCTCACTCTGTCACCGCCAAAGCGCATCAATGCCATGGTGCCGGAAAATGCCGCATAGGCGAACCCGGACAACGAAACGTCAGCATTGTGATCCTTCGACAGATACAGTGCGCTCCAGTCCAGCACCGCTCCTTCGGGCAGCATGCAGGACAGTGCTGCCAGTCCGACGAGGTAGACACCAATCTTTTTCGGAAAACCGGCGAATTTCGGTTTTTCGCCCTGCGCATTGACCGGTTCCGGCCGGTCATGGAACAGGAAATGCTGAGCCACGATCATCAGCGCCAACGCAATGATCGACACAGTGAGCGCATGACCCAAGAGGCCGGCCCGTTCGATCAATGCGCCGCCAATGGCGGCCCCCACAAGGCCGCCCAGCGACCAGTATCCATGGCAAGCTGACATGATCGGGCGACCATGGGCTTTTTCCACCGCGACGGCGTTCGAGTTCATCGACCCGTCCATCGCCCCGATGAATGCGCCCAACCAGACCAGCGTCAGACTGGCAGCGGCAATGTCGGGAGCAAGGGTGATCAGGATCATTGCCGGCGCCAAGGCCATTGAGGTCCATCGCACCATTCGATCCGAGCCATAACGTGACACAAGCCAGGCGCAGGAGACCAGCGCAACAAGGGCACCGATCCCGAACAGCACGATCATGCGCCCCAGGATTTCTTCGCTCAACCCAAGCCGTTCGGCGAAAAAGGGGATTTTTGGCGCCCAGCTTCCGAGGACAAATCCATTTGCAAAGAACGCCGTGTAGATAGCCAGACGGCCGGCCCGAATGCCACTCGACGCGCTGGCGGGCAGAGCGCGGGCGTCAGCCATAGACCACCAACAAATCCTTGGCGTCGATCTGGTCTCCGGCCTTGACCAGCACCTCCTGGATCGTGCCGTCTCGCTCGGCATGCAGCGCCGTTTCCATTTTCATGGCTTCGATGGACAGCAACACGTCGCCGCTTAGCACCTGCTGTCCTACGGCCACCGCAAGCGTCGAGATGACACCTGGCATTGGAGCTCCAACCTGATCGGCATTGTCGGCTTCGGCCTTGCGGCGCTGCAGCGCGGATGCGGCGCCGTGGGCGCGGTCGGGAACCTTGGTGCGGCGCGGCTGGCCGTTGAGCTCGAAGAAGACTGTGACCATGCCCTTTTCGTCCGGTTCGCCAATGGCAAGGCAGCGGATCACCAGGGTAACGCCACGCTCAAGATCGACGAAAATCTCGTCCTCGGGTTGCATGCCGTAGAAATAGACCGGTGTCGGTAGCACGCTGACCGGACCGTAATCGTTCTGGGCCTGGGCAAAATCTGAAAACACCTTCGGATACATCAGCCAGGAAGCGAATTCGAATTCATCGACCTTGCGTTCCAGTTGTTCTTCGATCTGCTTGCGGCCGGCAGCGAGGTCGGCCGCTTCCAGCAGCGATCCAGGGCGAACGTCGAAGGCATCCTCGCCTTTCAGCACTTTTCGCTGCAGCGCTTCCGGCCAACCGCCGGGAGACTGCCCCAGATCGCCACGCATCATCGAAACGACGGAGTCGGGGAAGGAAATGTCCTTGTCGGGATCCTTGACCTCATCGACGCTGATGTCCTGGCTGACCATCATCAGTGCCATGTCGCCCACCACTTTGGAGGACGGCGTCACCTTGACGATATCGCCGAACATCAGGTTGACGTCATGATAGGCTTGCGCCACCTCGTGCCAGCGTGTCTCCAGCCCGAGCGAGCGGGCCTGTTCCTTCAGATTGGTGAACTGGCCACCCGGCATTTCATGCAAATAGACCTCTGAGGCCGGCCCTTTGAGATCGCTCTCGAAAGCGGAATACTGGTTGCGCACGGCTTCCCAGTAGAAGGAAATTCGGCGGATCCATTCCGGATCGAGACCAGGATCGCGGGGGTCGCCTTTCAGCGCTTCGACAATGGAGCCGAGACAGGGTTGGGATGTCGCCCCCGACAAGGCATCCATGGCTGCGTCTATCGCGTCGACACCGCTGTCGACGGCGGCAAGCACGGTCGCGGCTGAAATGCCGGACGTGTCGTGAGTATGGAAATGGATCGGTAAGTCGGTTGCTTCGCGCAGCGCCTTGAACAGCGCCCGCGCCGCGCCCGGCAGTAAAAGACCGGCCATGTCCTTGACGGCAATGATGTGAGCCCCGGCTTTTTCCAGCTCTTCGGCCAGGGCGACATAATATTTCAGATCGTATTTTGACCGGTCCGGATCAAGAATGTTGCCGGTGTAGCAGATGGTCGCTTCGCACAGCTTGTCCTGTTCACAAACCGCGTCCATCGCCACGCGCATATTGTCGACCCAGTTGAGGCAGTCGAAAACGCGGAACAGATCGATGCCGCCCACGGCAGCCTGCTTTACAAAATGTTTGACGACATTGTCGGGATAGTTGGTGTAACCGACGCCGTTGGCGCCGCGCAGCAGCATCTGCAAGAGCAGGTTGGGAGCCTGTTGGCGAATACCGTCAAGACGCTCCCAGGGGTCTTCGGTGAGGAACCGCATGGCGACATCAAACGTCGCACCGCCCCAGCATTCCAGCGACAGCAGTTCCGGCAGTGCGCGGGCATAGGTTCCGGCGATGGCGGTGATGTCATACGTGCGCATGCGGGTCGCCAGTAATGACTGGTGGCCGTCCCGCATGGTGGTGTCGGTCACCAGCACACGTGACTGTTCGCGCATCCAGGCGGCGAAGCGCTTCGGTCCCATCGCGTCTAGCACCTGTTTGGTGCCGTCCGGAACGTCGCCGCCGATGAACGGTGCTTCCGGAGGCGCTGCCTCGGTATCGGGCAGACGGCGGCCGCGCGTTTCGGGATGCCCGTTGACCGAGACATCGGCGAGGTAGTTCAGCAGTTTGGTCGCCCGGTCGCGGCGTTTGACCTGTTCGAACAGCGCCGGCGTATTGTCGATGAACTTGGTGGTGTAACTGGAGTCCTTAAACTTCTTGTGGCCGATAATGGCTTCCAGGAAGGTCAGATTGGTTGCAACACCGCGAATGCGGAACTCGCGCAGCGCGCGGTCCATCCGGCGGATGGTTTCCTCCGGTGTCGGCGCCCAGGCCGTGACCTTTTCCAGCAGCGGGTCGTAGTAACGGGTTATGACCGCGCCGGAATAGGCAGTGCCGCCATCCAGCCGGATGCCAAAACCAGTAGCGCCGCGATAGGCGGTGATCCGGCCATAGTCGGGGATGAAATTCTGTTCCGGATCTTCAGTGGTGATCCGGCATTGCATGGCATGGCCGTTGAGCCTGATCTCTTCCTGCGGCGGCACCCCGGATTGCGGCGTGCCGATCGCCGCACCTTCCAGAATATGGATCTGCGCCTTGACGATGTCGATGCCGGTGACTTCCTCGGTCACCGTGTGTTCGACCTGGATGCGCGGATTGACCTCGATGAAATAGAAGTTGTCGCTGTCCGCATCCATCAGGAATTCAATGGTTCCGGCGCCGACATAATCGGTTGCGTCGGCGATCCTCAACGCATGGGCGCTGAGTTCCTCGCGTTGGATGTCATTTAGATAAGGGGCGGGCGCGCGTTCCACCACCTTCTGGTTGCGGCGCTGGATCGAGCAGTCGCGTTCGAAAAGATGGACCGTATTTCCGTGGGTGTCGCCCAGTATCTGGACTTCGACATGCCTGGCGTTTTCGACAAGTTTTTCCAGGTAGACCTCGTCCTTGCCGAAGGCGGCCCGGGCCTCGCGTTTGCCCTCGGTGACTTCGCGGATCAGTTCGTCCGCGGAGCGAATGACACGCATGCCGCGCCCGCCGCCGCCCCAGGAGGCTTTCAGCATGACCGGTAATCCGATCTCGCCGGCCATTTTGTGTACCGTCTCTTCGTCATCGGGCAACGGATCCGTTGCCGGCACGACCGGGACACCGACTTCAACGGCAAGATTGCGGGCTGCAACCTTGTTGCCGAGGCGGCGCATGGTCTCGGGACTGGGGCCTATGAAGACGATGTTCGCCTTGGCACAGGCTTCGGCAAATTCGGGGCTCTCGGACAGCAACCCGTAACCGGGGTGGATCGCATCGGCGCCTGACAGCAGAGCAACCCGGATGACCTCGTCGATCGACAGATAACTTTCGATTGGTCCGAGATGTTTCTGAAGATGCGGACCGCGGCCAACCTGATAGGATTCATCGGCCTTGAACCGGTGCAGCGAATATTTGTCTTCCTCCGCCCAGATAGCCACCGTTTTCAGACCAAGTTCATTGGCGGCGCGGAACACACGTATGGCGATTTCGGAGCGGTTGGCTACAAGGATTTTGCTTATCGGCACGGACAATTCGCTTCTTGGCTGGCACGCTGTTTCAGTCACTCGGGAAAGCCGGATGGCCACCTTTCGCAATACAGACGCGCAGGTTCAAACAATCATCGGTCAGGCTTTTGATGCAACCAAAAGCCGATGCGATCAAGATGAGGACGGGAAACAAATAGCGCGCCGATTGTTGCAGCGCAACACGTGGTGCAGAATACGAAATCCCGACGCCTTGAGGCGCCGGGTTCCAACCGTTGACCGGTTTTGGACTGATCCTACTGGAGATAGTCGTAATTGCCGTCTTTCCACTCGTAAAAGACATAGTCCGGCAGCGAAACGTCACCCTTGTCGTCGAAGGCAAGGCTACCCAGCACAGTGTTGAACGAACCTTCATTCAACGCCTTGACGACTGCATCGAAATCGGTGCCGCCGGCTGTCTTGGCGGCATCAGCCCATGCCTGGATCGCCGCATAGGTGTAAAGAACGTAACCTTCGGGCTCGATGCCCTTTGCACGGAATTTTTCCACCAGCGGAGCTGCATCCGGATTCTTGCGCGGCTCCGGCGAGAACGTCATCAGCGTGCCTTCGCCGGCATCACCAGTGATGGCCCAGAACTCATCGGTCACCAGAGCGTCGCCCGATACTAGCAGGGTGTTCATGCCCTGATCCTTCATCTGGCGCGCTATAAGACCGGCTTCGGTGTGGTAGCCGCCGACATAAAGCACATCGACGCCTTCGGATTTCAGCTTTGAGACAAGCGCTGTGTAGTCTTTCTCACCGGCTGTGTAAGCCTCATACAATGCTGCCGCACCACCGGCCTTTTCGTATGCGGCTTTCGTCGCGTCGGCCAGACCCTTGCCATAGGCTGTCTTGTCGTGAACGAAGGCAACTTTCTTGCCCTTGTAATTGTCGTTCAGGAAGTTGCCGGCAACATCGCCCTGCTGATCGTCACGTCCGCAAACCCTGTAGGTACCCGGACCGGGTCGCTCATCGGTGAATTTGGTATTGGTCGAAGCCGGAGAAATCTGCACGATGCCTTCTTCAGCGTAGACAGATGATGCCGGAATCGATGAACCTGAACAGAAATGGCCTGCCATGAAGACAACGCCTTTGCCGGCCATCTGGTTGGCAACAGCCACCGCCTGCTTTGGATCACAGGCGTCATCTCCGATTTCCAGTTTCAGCATTTCACCGTTGACGCCGCCAGCCGCATTGATGTCTGCAACGGCCTGTTCGGCCCCAGCTTTCATCTGCTGCCCGAAAGTCGCGTATTGTCCGGTCATCGGACCTGCGGTTGCGATCAATATTTCCGCCCATGCAGAGCCTGTAAAAACAAAGCTGAGCGCAACAACAGCCAAGAGTGCCTTTTTCATGAATTCTCCCAATCAACATCTGCCAATTTACAAATCAGCCGCTCGGATCGATGTTCTGTGTCCGCCGTCAGGGAATCTGGGACAAGATCCTGATTATGGGTCTATGACCTTGTAGAAGCTCTGGTCCATCGGGGTTTTCACTTTATGTTGCGGCCCTGCGGTGTAGCAAGCTCCGCAGGTTGTTGGTTTCGCGTTTGATGCAATCTCTTGTTTGCAAGATTGAATGGGCGCGTCTGAAGCAGACCTCGGCTGGCAGGGAATTGTCGAGGTTCTCGTGGTGTCTCCGGTGATTGCAGTGATCAACGAAGGCATCGATCTGCGCTTCGAGAACCCCCGGATATTCCGACTATGGCTTTTTTAGCCACGTCTTATGCGGGCAGATTGGTCCTAACTGGCGATGCGGCTAAAGCAACCGATTTGTCACTGGCGAATTGTTCCGGCACGGAAACTTCCGGGCATGATACAGCCGGCCGGCCCCATGCAACACACCCGTGGATGGCTGCATGGAGATTGTCCCGACCGCCAAAATGCAAGTCCGTCCGCAAGGCATCTCGCGACGATGTTCAGGCCATGTACTGTCCGCCATTCGCCGACAGCGTCGAACCGGTGATAAAACCGGAGTCTTCTGACGCAAGAAACACCACGCAACGGGCGATTTCTTCAGGTTCACCAAGGCGCCCAACCGGGATCAGCGGCAGGATCGACTTGTTCAGAACCTCTTCCGGCACGGCCTTGACCATCTCCGTAGCAATGTATCCCGGGCAAATTGCATTGACGGTGATGCCCTTGCGCGAGCCTTCCTGGGCCAGCGCCTTGGTAAAGCCAATGTCTCCGGCCTTGGCGGCGGAATAGTTGACCTGACCCATCTGGCCTTTCTGGCCGTTGATCGAGGAGATGTTGATGACGCGGCCGAAGCCTCGCTCACGCATGCCTTCCCACAACGGGCGTGTCATGTTGAACAGGCCGGACAGGTTGGTATTGATGACCTCCTGCCATTGCTGAGGGGTCATTTTGTGGAACATGCCGTCGCGGGTGATGCCGGCATTGTTGACCAGCACATCGACAGGTCCGAGGTCCGCCTCGACCTTGGCGATGCCTTCGGCACAGGAATCATAGTCGGCGACCGACCATTTGTAGACGGCAATGCCTGTCTCCTGCTTGAACGCCGCGGCTGCCTCGTCATTGCCGGCATAGTTTGCCGCCACTGTGTATCCGGCATCTTTCAAGGCTTTTGAAATGGCCGCACCGATGCCGCGTGTGCCGCCTGTTACGATTGCTGTCTTGCCCATGCTGGTCCCTGTCCGTTTGTTGGTTTAAGGGGCGGCTGATTGCCGCCCCGTTGAGTTCGCTACATAGCCTCGACGCACATGGCGACGCCCATGCCGCCGCCGATGCAAAGCGTTGCCAGTCCCTTTTTGGCGTCACGCCGTTTCATCTCGAACAGCAGTGTGTTGAAAATGCGTGCGCCGGACGCGCCAATCGGATGGCCGATGGCGATGGCGCCGCCATTGACGTTGACGATGTCCGGGTTCCAGCCCATGTCCTTGTTGACGGCACAGGCCTGTGCCGCGAAGGCCTCGTTCGCTTCGACAAGATCTAGGTCGTCGGCCGACCAGCCGGCCTTTTCCAATGCGCGCCGGGAGGCCGGAATGGGGCCGGTGCCCATGATTGCCGGATCAACGCCGGCTGTAGCCCAGGAGGCGATGCGGGCCATCGGTTTCACGCCGCGTTCCGCGGCGGCTTCCTCTGTCATCAGCACAACGGCACCCGCGCCATCATTGATTCCCGACGCATTGGCTGCCGTCACGGTTCCTTCCTTGTCAAAGGCCGGGCGCAGCTTGGCCATCTGGTCCATGGTCGCGCCATGACGAATATATTCGTCATCAGAGACGACGATGTCGCCCTTTCGGGTCTTGATGGTGAAGGGAACGATCTCGTCCTTGAACCTGCCGGCTTTTTGCGCAGCTTCCGCCTTGTTTTGCGATGCAACTGCAAAGGTGTCCTGGTCGTCGCGGGTCAATTGCCATTTGGAGGCAATGTTTTCCGCCGTGTTGCCCATGTGATAGCCGTAGAAAGCGTCGGTCAGTCCGTCCTTGATCATCGAGTCGATCATTTTCATGTCGCCCATTTTGGTGCCGCTGCGCAGATGGGCGCAATGCGGCGCCAATGACATGGATTCCTGACCGCCAGCAACGATGACATCAGCATCGCCGGTTGCTATCTGCTGCATACCGATGGCGACGGCGCGAAGGCCGGATCCGCACAATTGATTCAAGCCCCAGGCAGTTGTTTCCTGCGGGCAACCGGCACCCATCGATGCCTGACGCGCCGGATTCTGGCCCTGTGCGGCTGACAGGATCTGTCCCATGATGACTTCGTCGACATCGGCAGCGTCGACGCCGGCACGATTCAGCGCTTCCTTGATGGCGGCCGCTCCAAGGTCATGGGCCGGCGTATTGGCGAATGCGCCGTTGAATGAGCCGACCGCAGTGCGCGCGGCGCCGGCAACGACAATGGATTTCGATCCTGACATTGTTTTCTCCGATTTTGGTCTTGGGGCTTCCTACTGTTTTGCCGTTTCCACTCGCCGAGTCAAACCGGAAAACCTCGCCACCATGCGGCAAGTTTGCACGTGTGGTGACGCCGCTTGATCTTGCAGCGCACAATTTGCTTGGAATCAGCGGGGATTTAGGCTTATGGTTGTATGTGGCATGCGGACGTGAAACAGGTCTGTAACCAAATACTTACGGTGCATCGCATCGAGAGCGGAGACGCGAAATGGCTGCAAAAGGCGACCAGGTGGTCATCAAAAAATATGCGAACCGCCGCCTCTACAATACTGGAACCAGCACCTATGTGACGCTTGACGATCTTGCCGAGATGGTCAAACGCGGTGAGGAGTTCACCGTCCAGGACGCAAAGACCGGCGACGACATAACCCACCCGGTTCTCACGCAGATCATTTTCGAGCTTGAGAACAAGGATGGGCAGCACATGCTGCCGATCCCGTTCCTGCGGCAGTTGATCGCCTTTTATGGTGACCAGATGCAGATGATTGTTCCCAGTTTCCTCGAACATTCCATGGGTGCGTTCACCAAGGAACAAGAACGGCTTCGCGAGCAGATGGGAGATGTTTTCGGCAAAACACCGGTGGAGATGATGGCGATGAAGATGCCGTTGAAGGCGATCGAGGAACAGACCCGCCGCAATATGGAAATGTTTCAGAACGCGATGCGGATGTTCACGCCGTTCAACCTTGGCAAGACGTCCGAGGAAGAAGCGGGGGAACCGGCGGAAGAAACACAACCGGCCGCTCAGAGCGCTGATGGCGATCTGCAGGAAATGCGTGATCAGATTGCTGCGATGCAGCGCAAGATCGATTCTATCGGTTCGAAATAGCGATCACAGCCTTAAGCCGTTATATCAAAATCCCGCGCGACCAACGCGCAATCTGTCGGCAAAACCACAATGAACGCTGCAAATTTGAACCCGGGGGAACGACCGTGGCATCACTCAGCCTGAGCAAAGCAAACAGAATTATCACCGTCGCATTCGAGAAGGGAGCCGAACTCGGCCTGAAGCCGCTGGCCGTTGCCGTGCTTGATGCCGGTGGGCATCTGCGTGCATTTCAGCGGCAGGATGGCGCTTCGATGATGCGCTACGAGATTGCGTCTGGAAAAGCCTATGGCGCGATCGCGGTTGGCGCCGGCTCGCGCTGGCTCAATGCGCAGGCGAGCGAGCGGCCGCATTTTCTGGAGGGGCTGTCCAACGTATCGGGCGGCAGGATTATCGCCGTGCCGGGCGGCGTTCTTATCCGCGCAGGGAACGGCGAGATCATCGGCGCGGTCGGCGTTACCGGCGACACGTCGGACAATGACGAGATCTGTGCGATCGCCGGAATCGAAGCCGTCGGCTTTCAGGCAGACGGCGGATAGGTTTCAGATCTGGCGGTTCAGCCGATCGAGACATCCCGTCCGGCTGAACGGATGGAAACCGAGAACCCGGCCAGTAGGTCGACCAGCGTTATCATCATCAGGATGAAAAACACTGAATGGGCGGCGCCCGCGACAAGCAGGAATTCGACCAGGAAGGCGACAAAGACAAAAGCCGACAACAGGTGGTCAACGACGGAGGCGTTTGAAGTCCGCGTGGCCTTCAAAATCTCGATGAACAGTATCGCAAGAGCAATGACAATCAGCAGGTCGCCGCTTGTCATCGTCCAGATGCCGCCCGACATCATCGAGACCGACAGGAGTTCATTCGCCCAGGGATCACCGGCCTCAGCTCCAATCAGGCCGGCCAGGCCAAGATTGTAGAGGATGAATGGAATGATCATCAAAGGGATATGAGCGATCATCGGATGTCTCCTGCGTTGTCAGTGATCGGGCAAATTCTGGTGAAACAAAAAGACCGGCTCGAAAGCCGGCCGTTTCATGCCTGTGATCAAAAGCGGTTCAGCTTTCCTTCGGCTGCAGCACCTGACGGCCACGATACATACCGCTTTTCAGATCGATATGGTGCGGCCGGCGCAGTTCGCCGGAATTCTTGTCTTCAACATAGGCGGGCGCCTTGAGGGCGTCCGAGGAACGGCGCATGCCGCGCTTGGACGGCGAGGTTTTTCGCTTAGGTACTGCCATCGATTTTGCTCCACTGATCGCTCAATACTGGTCCGTCACGCCTTTGGCTAGGCATATTCATGCGGACCGAATTTCGGAAATTGGGCGTGCTATACACAAAGCTCTCGGGTTTGACCAGCACCCGCGGAAAAAATATCGATCGGCAGCACCGGTCGGTTAATGGCTGCGGGCATCATCTAACGCAGCCGACATAGGCACCGGCCTGCCTGGCCCGCCCGGCGACCTTTCCGGCCAACCGGCGCAGACCGCGCGATGGCGCCGCCGGGTTGCGCAGGGTTGGATTGGGCAGAGTGACTGCCAGCAGCGCTGCCTGATTAAGCGTCAGCCTGGCGGCGCTGCGATTGAAATGGCGCCTTGCCGCCGCCTCCGCGCCATAGACCCCCGGCGCCCATTCAGCGATGTTCAGATAGATTTCCAGGATGCGTTTTTTGGGCAGAACCGCATCGATATACAGGGCCAGCGGCACTTCGATCATCTTGCGGACAAAGGACCGGTTTTGCCACAGGTACAGGTTCTTGGCTGTCTGCATCGGAATTGTCGATGCGCCTCGAGTGGGTTCTCCTTCCAGCGCGTCTTCAATCACGGCGTTCAACGCACCCCAGTCGATACCGGAATGGGCGCAGAATTTCGCATCTTCCGACATCATCACGGCATAAACCAGCTGCGGGGAGATTTCCTCGATCGAGACCCAGCGGCGGTCGACGCCGTCCCTTACGACCCAGTTTTTCAGCATCAGGGTCGAAACCGGATGCACCGACGGCAACCGGTACACAAGGGTGAGTGCAAGCGGAATCAAGGCAAGGACGAAAAGAACAAGCACCGCGCGCCGAAACCAGCGCGATATCGCAGATTTGCCGGTCTTTTTCCTGCCGCCGGTCTTTTTCCGACCGGTTTTTCTCGTCTGGGCCACGCTGCCATCCCTGTGGTTCCGCCACCAGGTGGTGTCGGCGTGCAACGGATTGCCGATTATTGCGCCGCAATCAAGAGCCGGCTTGACCGCAGGGCGCTTTACGGTCATCGGGTGGTCAGATGGAAAACCTGACTGACAATATGTTTGAAGACGCGCTGGCCGCCTGTGCGGCGCGCATGGAAATCGTGCTTTCCGGCTTGCTGGGCAATGCACCGCTGGACGGTGAACTCCACCGCCCGGCGCGCCTGGTGTCGGCCATGCGCCACGGCGTGCTCAACGGGGGCAAGCGCATCAGGCCGTTTTTGCTGGTCGAAACGGCGCAGCTTTTCGATTGCTCCGACGATGCGGTCTGGCGTGTCGCCGCCGCACTGGAATGCGTTCATTGTTACTCGCTGATCCATGACGATCTTCCGGCGATGGATGATGATGATATCAGACGTGGAATGCCGACGGTGCACAGGGCGTTTGACGAGGCAACAGCGATCCTGGCCGGCGACAGCCTGCTAACATTTGCCTTTGATATTCTTGCTGCCGGGGAAACCGACCTTGCTGCGACTACCAAAGCCGATCTGGTGGTGGGTCTGGCGCGGGCCTGCGGACTTGGCGGCATGGCGGGCGGCCAGATGCTTGACCTGGAGGCTGCCAGCGAGGGAGCGGACGAGGCGGAGATCATCCGGCTTCAGGCCATGAAAACCGGGGCGCTGATACGATATGCCTGTGAGGCGGGCGCCATTGTTGCGGGTGCGCAGGCGGAGGACCGTGCGCGGACGGCCGAATTTGGCTCGGCGATCGGCCTGGCATTTCAGCTTGCCGACGATCTTCTCGACCTAACCGCCGACAGCGACGTTGCCGGCAAGCAGACCGGAAAGGATGCAGCGCTGGGAAAGGCGACTCTGGCCGGTTTGCATGGCGAGGCATGGGCGCGCCGGCAACTGGCGGGCCTGGTTGAACAGGCAAGCGATTTGCTTGAGCCCTACGGTGAAAATGCAAAAAAACTAATAGCGGCCGCGCACTTCATTGCAGAGCGCGGGCACTGATTCAGACGGAACGGTCTGAGCGAAAGAATGCGCAAACGACTGAAACTGTCAGCACATTCTTCAGAATAATGAGGGAATGCCGGGAGTTAGTGGATGTTCGCGCCGGCCTTCAACTTCTCCATTTCGTCCTTGAGCATGAGTTTTCGTCGTTTCAAAGCCGCAATTTCAAGTTCATCAATAGACGGATGCAATTTTGCCTGGTCTAGTTGCTGGTCAATATCACCGTGGCGTTTCTGTAGCTCGGCAAGATGTGACTCAACTGACATTGCGCGTCTCCTTTATCCTCGTTCAAGTTCCTCGTTCAAATGCGCTCCTCCACAAAAATCCGTTCCGCTCCGGGTGATTCTGTGACAGAGCGATGACAGTCTGCCATGATATCCTGCGCAAGTCGAATTTCAGGCCACTCAAAAACATGGTGAGGATCGATGCGAGCGGCTTCCTGTTTTGAAAGGCCGCTGTTAACATGACGAATGCACTTTTTCCGCAACCATTGAACGATGGAATCAGAGATGTCTGATCAGGATCAGGCCGAAAACCGACTGGATTTCGCGCGACTCAAACAGGATCATCTGGATTTCGACGCTGCAATCAACGCGATGATCGAAACCGGCTGTGATCCGCTTGTTGTCCAGCGGATGAAGAAGAAAAAACTGGCGATCAAGGATCAGCTGCAAAAGCTGGAAGACCAGATCATACCAGACATAATCGCCTGACCCTAGCACTCCTGATTGCCGGAACCGGACCATGACCGCACAGTCCGCGCCAGTCGCCATTATTATGGGAAGCCAGTCGGACTGGTCGACAATGCGCCATGCCGCAGAAACGCTAGAAACCCTGAAAGTCGGCTTCGAGACGCGTATCGTTTCGGCGCATCGCACGCCCGAGCGGCTTTATGATTTTGCCAAGGGCGCAAAAAAGGCCGGTTTCAGGCTGATCATTGCCGGTGCCGGCGGAGCGGCGCATCTGCCTGGAATGACCGCCTCGCTGACGCCGTTGCCGGTATTTGGCGTTCCGGTGCAGTCCAAGGCCCTGTCCGGGCAGGACTCCCTGCTTTCGATCGTTCAGATGCCGGCCGGCATTCCCGTCGGCACGCTGGCAATCGGCCGTGCCGGTGCGATCAACGCGGCACTGCTTGCCGCCTCCGTTCTGGCGCTTTCCGACGAGGCACTTGCCGACCGGCTGGACGCTTTCAGGGCTGCCCAGACGGACGCGGTTGCGGCCCGCCCCGTGGACGATCCGGAATGACCACGACGCTGCCGCCGGGTTCGACGGTCGGGATCATCGGAGGCGGTCAACTCGGGCGCATGCTGGCCATGGCCGCGGCCCGGTTGGGATACCGGACGGTTGTTCTTGATCCGCAACCGGACTGCCCGGCGGCGCAAACCACCAACCACCAGATTGTCGCTGCCTATGACGACCCTCAGGCGCTGGTAGAGTTGTCCGGCAGATGCGACGTCGCGACGTATGAATTCGAAAACGTGCCGGTTGCCGCGGCAGAAAAGCTGGCGAAAGATCTTGCCGTGCTGCCGCCGCCGCTGGCGCTTGAGCGGGCGCAGGATCGTCTGATCGAAAAGACCTTTTTGAATGATATCGGCGTCGAGACAGCGCCGTACCGAGCCGTTGACAGTGATGCCGACCTGGCGTCCGGCCTGGCTGGATTCGGCGGAAACGGCGTACTGAAAACCAGGCGGCTGGGCTATGACGGCAAGGGTCAGATTGTCTTCAGGAACCTCGCGGGAAACAGTGCCGACGGTGCCTTTGCTCAAATGGGCAATGTTCCGCTGATCCTGGAAGGCCTGATACCGTTTGTCATGGAAATCTCGGTCATCGCCGCGCGGGGCAGGGATGGTTCGATGGCCGCTTTTGATATCGTGCAGAATGTGCACCGGGATGGAATTCTGGCGACCTCGACGGTTCCGGCAGCAGTCTCGGAGACGGTCGCGGAAGCTGCCAAAAGTGCAGCATTTCGGGTGCTGGAGGCGCTGGACTATGCCGGCGTCATAGGTGTTGAATTCTTTGTGCTGGAAGATGGCGGGCTTCTTGCCAACGAATTTGCGCCGCGGGTGCACAATTCCGGCCACTGGACCGAAGCGGCGTGCGCGGTTTCCCAGTTCGATCAGCATGTCAGGGCTGTTTGCGGTCTGCCGCTCGGGGATGCAGCCCGTCACTCGGACTGCGTCATGGAAAATCTGATCGGCGGCGATGTCGATCGGATGCCCGAGATTCTAGGGCAGTCCAATGCGGTGTTGCATCTCTACGGCAAGATGGAAACTCGGCCCGGCCGAAAAATGGGCCATGTGACCCGGCTGTCACCGAGATAGCGGGCAGGGTCGCCGAAGAATTCTACCGGCGACCCTGCCTTGCTTTGGCTGTGTTAATCCAACGGTCCTTGGTTTTATATCCTTCAGGTTAGAGCCTCGCGTTATTGCACGACGTATTTGCAGGGGCGGGCGAGGGCCAGGCAGGTATGCTTGGATCCGGTCTTGTGACAGCTGATCGATTTACCAGCGGCGATGGACCAGACCGACCAGGCGAGCCCGAACTGGTTCTTCATTGCGGTTTCCCAGCTTTTGCGGGCCTTGGACCTAGCGAAGAGTTTGCTTCGTGTTGTTGCGGCGCCGCTGTACTGATTGCCTTTGCAGGCATATGCCGCTTCTGCGTCCGCGGTGAATGTCGGGACCGCGACGAATGTCATTGCCAGCAGGCTACCGATTCTTATCAGGTTTTTCAGCGTGTTCATTTTCAATGTCCTTTGTTCCAGTTGTCTCGCGTTTGGTGGCGAATGCACTGGAGGCCGATCTCCGGTGTTGCCGTCGCCCATGGATAAGACGCGGCAGACCGGAAAAAGGTTCAAAGGCAGGGAAAATTTTTTTTTTGCGCGCTGCAGCCGCAATCCGGCCGGTGTCAGTCTCTGTCAGTTGAAAGCTGCCGGGAACGCAATCGCGGTGGTTGACAATCGCTGCCGATCCCGTCTATGAGACGGCAAGTTTGACGACGCGCCTTGAGCGCGTCTTTTTGATGGTGGCCTGATCACAAAGGGCCCCGCGGACGGGTCAGTGTCATGAAAGTTAAAAATTCGCTGAAATCACTGAAAGGCCGCCATCGCGGCAATCGGGTCATTCGTCGCAAAGGCCGGGTTTATGTGATCAACAAGTCGAACCCGCGTTTCAAGGCGCGGCAAGGCTGACGGCAAAGCCCTCACGGGAAGTTCAGTTTGACGTTCCCGCTGCTGGAAGTATCATTCCGGCATGCGGATGTTTTGTTATGGCCTGATGGCATCATTGATCTTTGGCACCACGGCGCTGGCAAAGACCGTTCCTGATAGTACAATCGCGGCAGGTGAAAACACCGCCGGAACAGAGACGCAAGATCGTCTCGACAGCCTGTTTTCCGAATTGAAACGGGCGCGGGCTGAAAAGGCCGCACAAACCATCGCGTCGCGAATCTGGCAACAATGGTTCCGATCGGGAAGTGCATCCATCGATCTGATGATGGAATGGTCGAATGAGGCGGTGAAAACCAGAAAATTCGCCGTGGCAATGGATTTCCTCGATCAGGTCGTGACGCTTGCGCCTGACTTCGCCGAAGGCTGGAACCGGCGCGCAACCCTGCATTTCATGATGAACAACTACGCCAAGTCGATGGCCGACATTCAAAAAACACTGGAACTGGAGCCACGGCATTTCGGCGCCCTGGCCGGGATGGGCATGATCATGAAAAATACCGGCCGAAAGAAACTGGCGCTCGAGGCCTACGAGCGCGTCCTGGATGTCTATCCGATGATGCGGTCGGCGCAGCAGGAAGTTCAGGAACTATCGGAAGAACTGGCTGGCGAGGGCATTTGATGAACCGGCAGTACCGCCCTAAATAACGGTTCATCCGTTTCCAACATCATGTGATTTCGATGAACATTCTGTCAGCTGCCGTCGCTTTTTTATTGGCAATCCTACTGATCCTGTTTGGCGTCAGCCGCGTCGGCTCATGGCTGATCGAGCGCCGCCACCCGCCGGCCGGCAGTTTTACCACCGTCAATGACACCCGGTTGCATTTTGTCCATGTCAACGCGCCCGCCGAATCGGAACTTCCCGCAATGGTTTTTATCCATGGCGCCAGCGGCAATCTGAATGACCAGATGGTTCCGATAAGGCGATTGCTGGAAGGCCGGGCGGAACTGCTGTTTGTCGATCGGCCGGGCCATGGATGGTCCGACCGCGGGCCGGCGCAAAATGATACGCCGGAAGGCCAGGCGCGCACGGTCGCTGCCCTGATGGACCATCTCGATATCGATCAGGCGCTGATAACGGGTCATTCCTTTGGCAGTGCGGTCGTTGCAAGTTTTGCCCTTTCCCATCCGGAAAAGACCATGGGCCTGTTGTTCCTGGCTCCCGCGACCCATCCATGGCCGGGCGGTGGCACGTCCTGGTACTATGAATTGACGGCAAAACCTTTTTTTGGGCGGCTGTTTGCCGAGACGCTGGCTTTGCCGGCGGGATTGATGCGGATGGAGGCTGCAACAAAATGCGTGTTCGCCCCCAATCGCGTGCCGGACAATTATCTGGAGCAAACCGGGATCGAACTGGTCCTGCGTTCGGCAGCGTTTCGCGCCAATGCGATCGATGTCGAGGGTCTGTTCAGATTCGCGAATAGAAATGCCCCGAACTACAACATGATCACCGCGCCGACGATCATCATCACGGGCAATCGCGATACCGTTGTCTACGAGGAGATCCATTCGCGCGGCCTGGCATCCGACATTCCCGGCGCACAATTGCTGTCGGTCAACAATCTTGGCCACAAACCGGATTTTATTGCTACCGAACTGGTCGTTACCGCGCTGGAAAAGCTGGCGGGACAGGAGCGTGATCTTGACCGGGCGGTGGCGCAACTGGAACAGCAGATCGTCAGCGATGCTTTCGGACCAATCGAGCGCTGTCCGGACGAAAAACCGACATCGGTTGGATCCGGGCCTTCGCTTGAAACTCTGACGGCTGACGTCCGCAAACCCTGATTATCCGGCGCATAAACGAATGGCCGGTCAGGCCCGGATGGCTCTACAGCCCCGTCAGGCCTTCAGTTCCCAGATAGGCAATGCGCAGCATATTGGTTGCGCCGGGCGTCCTCAGCGGTACGCCGGCGGTGATGATCACCCGGTCGCCGGCCTTGGCAAATTCCTCGCGAAAGGCAATGTTGCAGGCCCGGTTGACCATGTCGTCCAGATCCTTTGCGTCCTCGGTGACGACGCAGTGCAGGCCCCAGGCCAATGACAGGCGGCGTGCGGTCTCCGGGACCGGAGACAAGGCGATGATCGGGATCTGCGGCCGCTCCCTGGCGGCTCGGAGCCCGGTTGTCCCGGAAGAAGTATAGGTGATGATTGCCGACAATTCGAGGGTTTCGCCGATCTGCCGCGCCGCCAGCGAAATCGCGTCGGCACCGGTTGCTTCCGGTTCGCTGCGCTGGGCGTTGACGATGCCGGCATAGGTCGGGTCGAGTTCGACCTTTTCGGCGATATTGTTCATCGTCGTGACCGCTTCGGCCGGGTAGTCGCCGGCGGCCGATTCGGCCGACAGCATGATCGCGTCCGCACCCTCGAACACGGCCGTCGCGACATCCGAAACCTCGGCACGGGTGGGGACCGGAGCGGAAATCATCGATTCCAGCATCTGGGTGGCAACGACCACTGGTTTCCCGGCTCTCCGGGCTGCCCGCGTGATCTGTTTCTGGATACCGGGAACCGCCTCCAGCGGCATTTCAACACCCAGGTCGCCCCGCGCCACCATCAATGCGTCGGACAGTTCGATGATTTCGGCCAGCCGTTCAACGGCCTGCGGTTTTTCGATCTTGGACATGATCGATGCCCTGCCGCGGGCGATCTTGCGCACTTCGGCGAGATCTTCAGGGCGTTGCACGAAGGACAGGGCGACCCAGTCAACACCGGTTTCAAGCACGGCGTCGAGATCCACGCGGTCCTTGGCAGTCAGGGCACCGACCGGCAGGTCCGTATCGGGCAGACTGACACCCTTGCGATCCGAGATTGCGGTGCCGGAGACCACCTCGCAACGGATGCTCTTGCCGTCGCATTCTTCGGCGCGCAACTGCAGCCGCCCGTCGTCGATCAGCAGGCGATGGCCCGGCTGTACGGATTGCAGGATTTCTGGGTGTGGCAGGTGTACTCGGCTGGTATCACCGGGTGCCGTATTGTCATCAAGCGTGAATGTCTGCCCCGGTTCCAGTTCCACCTTGCGGTCGAGGAATTTCCCAACACGCAGTTTGGGCCCCTGCAAGTCGGCCAGTATCCCGATTGGCCGATTGTATTTGGCCTCCACATTGCGGATCCGCTCAACCAGCGTGCGCATCAAATCGTGATCGGCATGGCTCATATTGATGCGGAACACGTCCGCACCGGCCTGATAGAGTTTGCCGATCATTTCCTCATCGGAAGAAGCTGGTCCAAGTGTGGCGAGGATCTTCACCTTGCGGCTTCTTCTCATCGATTTTCGGTTCCCGTCGGGTTCTGCCCGTCGCTCGGCGCCGGTTCATCAGTGAGTTGGACCATCCAACTGGTCTGTTCACCTGTATCATATTCCTCGAAGCCCGAGCGCTGAAAACCTCGAGCGAAACAATCATTTATGCCGAAGACCTTAAATTCCTTCTCGGCCACGCACATGTTTACGCCGCCGCTCCAGCGTCCGCCACGTTCCGCATCCTCGGCGTAAAGATAATAATAGCGCGATGATAGCGGCCCCTCGATGATGGTTTTGCAGGCGGACGGGTCGACATGCCACCAACCCTCGGTGATCCAGCCGGATTTCGCGCGATAGCCGATCGAGACGCCGACCAGACTCTGGGTGGCGTTGCATACCCTGAAGTCTGCTCTGGCGGTTTGCGCCGAGAGAAATATTGCGAAGGCTGCGAGCGCAAACACAAGGAGCGCAGGCGCCTTGCTCCCCGTCCCTTGGAAGCTCATCCCAAAACCTTTACGCATGACATCAGCATCATTCGATCCTCCTTTTCGGCAAAGTCGGCGTCCGTGTCAACGCGCGATGAAAATTGCCTCGGTGTCCGGTTAACGGCGATACGGGCGGGCATTGCAAGAAACACGCAATCGTGAAAAACAGAGTTCCGTAAAGCCGGGTCGCTCCGGCACCGGTAGCGGACCTATGGCAGACGAGTTCTTTCCTGTTTTTGAGACAATTGACGGGGCAAATGACCGCGGTCTTGTGCTGCTTGCCGACCATGCCCGCGCTTTCATTCCGCAATCTTATGACAATCTGGGACTCCCACCCGAAGAGCTGACACGGCATATCGCTTACGATATCGGCATTGAGACCGTGACAAGGCGTCTGGCGGAAAATCTCGGAGTTCCGGCCGCAATGGCCGGCTATTCAAGACTGCTGATCGATCCGAACCGCGACGAAAACGACCCGACGCTGATTCGCCAGCTCTATGACGGCACAATTATAACCGGAAATTATCCGATGGATGCGGAAACCCGCGCCCACCGGATCGAACGCTATTACCGGCCTTATCACCGTGCGGTCGCGGAGCTCATTGCGGATGTCGCGCAGGCTTCGCGCAAATCACCTCTGCTTGTTTCCATTCATTCATTCACGCCGCATTTCCAGGGCAAAAGCCGCCCGTGGCATGTCGGAATATTGTGGGATACCGATGATCGGGCAGCCGCGCCGCTGATCGAGCTTCTGCAACGCGAACCGGATCTGGTGGTCGGCGACAACGAACCCTATGACGGTGCCCTGCCGGGTGACACCATGAACAAACACGGCACCGGCAAGGGATATGCCCACGCCCTGATCGAGCTGCGTCAGGACCTGCTTGCCAGTGATGATGATGCGCGAGATTGGGCCAACCGGCTGTCGCCGATGCTTGACGCGGTCAACCAGCGGGCCGATATCCATGAGATACGCCATTTCGCATCACGGACCGATCGTGTGTGATCCATTCGGCAAACGGAGATGTTGCATGACTGAGAAACCAAATCTGAGCACTGAACAACAGCGCGATTTCGAGGCGGCTGCGTTTCGTACCCTGGTCGCGCATCTGCGCGAGCGGACCGATGTGCAGAATATCGATATGATGAATCTCACCGGGTTCTGCCGCAATTGCCTGTCGCGCTGGTACCAGGAGGCTGCAAATGCAGCCGGAACGGAACTGTCAAAAGACGCCGCACGCGAGCTGATCTACGGCATGCCGCCGGAAGAATGGAAAGCCAAATACCAGCGCGAGGCAACGCCAGAGCAGATTGACGCCTTCAAGATCAGTTCGCCAGGCCACTGACAGGATTCAATCTAACCAGGAATAGGGTCTCGCGCTGCTTCAGAACGGATTGCGGCCAAACCCCGAATCGGTGCATCGAACCCACCGAAACGAACCGACGACGGCATACAGGATACGGAGAACAGCCTTGAACGACGACATCACAACGGAATCTTCACAGACAGTTGCCGCCGGGCAGCTTCGTGCTTTCATCGAGCGGGTGGAGCGGCTGGAAGAGGACAAGCAGGCGATCGCCGACGACATCAAGGAAGTCTATGCCGAGATGAAAGGCACCGGGTTCGACATCAAGGCTGTGCGCAGCATTGTTCGTTTGCGCAAGAAGGATCAGTCGGAGCGCCAGGAAGAAGAGGCGATGATCGACCTCTACAAATCCGCCCTCGGCATGGAGTGAAACCGAACGCCGTCAATGGCGTCTGATCAGTTGCTTTGTCGCCTGTTCGATGCCCCCCAATGTCAGCGGGAACATGCGATCTGAGAACAGTTCGCGGATCATGCTGATCGAGTGGGTGTAACCCCAGTATTTCTCCTTGATCGGGTTGATCCAGACCGCCTGGGGCCACTGATTGAGGGCGCGGGTCAGCCAGACACTTCCGGCTTCCTTGTTCCAGTGCTCGACCGCGCCGCCTGGATAGGCAATTTCATAGGGGCTCATTGACGCGTCACCAACGAAAATCACCTTGTAGTCGTGGCCGTATTTGTTGAGCACGTCATAGGTCGGCATCACGCCGTCATGACGGCGGCGATTGTCCTTCCACACGCCCTCATAGAGACAATTGTGGAAGTAGAAGAATTCCATGTGCTTGAATTCGGCGTTGGCTGCGGAAAACAGTTCCTCGACCACCTTGATGTGGTCGTCCATCGAGCCGCCGACGTCAAAGAACATCAGAATCTTGATCGCGTTGCGTCGCTCCGGCCGGGTCTGCACATCAAGATAACCATGTTCGGCGGTGGAGCGGATGGTGCCACCCAGGTCCAGCTCCTCATCGGCGCCCTGGCGCACCCAGCGGCGCAGCCGTTTCAGCGCGACCTTGATGTTGCGTGTACCAAGTTCGACCGAATCGTCGAAATTACGGAATTCCCGTTTGTCCCAGACCTTTACCGCGCGCCGGTGGCGTGATTCGTCCTGGCCGATGCGGATGCCCTCAGGGTTGTACCCATAGGCGCCGAAAGGCGACGTGCCGGCGGTTCCGATCCATTTCGAACCACCCTGGTGCCGGCCCTTCTGTTCTTCAAGCCGCTGTTTCAGGGTCTCCATCAGTTTTTCAAAGCCGCCGAGCGACTCGACCAGTTTCTTCTCGTCCTCGGTCAGATGTTTTTCGGCGAGACGGCGCAGCCATTCCTCTGGCAGATTTGTGGTGTTGACCGCGTCTTCGCCGGAAACCGCTTCCAGCCCCTTGAAGACCTGTGAAAACACCTGGTCGAAACGGTCGATATGCCGTTCGTCCTTGACCATTGTCGAGCGGGCCAGAAAATAGAACGCCTCGACATCGAAGCTGACCAGATCCGCTTCCAGACCTTCCAGCAGGGTCAGGTATTCGCGCAGCGAAACCGGAACATTGGCGGCTTTCAATTCCAGGAAAAATGGAACGAACATGGCGTCTCGGTACCCTTCAGCGGGAATATTTGATGAACGGAGTGAGGGTGGCAATCCGATCGTACAACTGCCGCGCCGTCGCATTGAATTCCTGGGTCATCCAGTAAACGTTTGGGCAACCGGCTTCATCGCCAGCCGCATAGACCGCCTCGATCAATGCTCTTCCGACGCCGGTGCCGCGCACGTCGGGATCGGCATAGAGATCCTGCAGATAGATGGTGTTTTCCACCCTCCAGCAATGGCGGTGAAACAGATAATGCACCAGTCCGACCAGCTTGCCGTCCTTTTCGGCGACGAGCCCGTGATATTCATGCGGATCGTCCGACAGCAGCCGTGCGAATGTGGTCCGGTAGACCTCCTCGGAAACGGTGCTCTCATAGAACTCCAGATAGGCGGTCCACAGGCGCCGCCACTCTGCTTCGTCACTCTGCCGGATCGGTCTGATCAGCGTTTCGCCCATGGTATCAGCCCTGTCCCCTGGCCAGGAATGCCAGCCGCTCGAACAGATGCACATCCTGCTCGTTCTTCAAAAGCGCTCCATGCAGTTTCGGCAATGCCTTGCTCGGACTTTCGCGCAGGTCCGCCGGATCGATGTCGTCGGAGACCAGCAGGCGGATCCAGTCCAGCGCTTCCGAGGTGGATGGCTTTTTCTTCAATCCGGGAACATCGCGAATTTCATAGAA
Source organism: Hyphomicrobiales bacterium (assembly GCA_021775495.1). Lineage (GTDB taxonomy): Bacteria > Pseudomonadota > Alphaproteobacteria > Rhizobiales > Rhizobiaceae > JAJFHT01. Next base: position 35,182 of record JAJFHT010000257.1, read on the forward strand.
CTGGGTCAGCGCCGCGCGCACCAGCGACTGTTTGATGCCGGGATAATGAACGTCGACGATCTTGCTCAGTGTGTCGGCTTCCGGGAACTTGATATAGTGGAAGAAACAGCGGCGCAGAAAGGCGTCCGGCAGTTCCTTTTCATTGTTGGAAGTGATGATGACGATCGGCCTTTGCCGCGCCTTGATCGTCTCGCCGGTCTCGTAGACAAAGAACTCCATCTTATCGAGTTCCTGCAACAGATCGTTGGGGAATTCGATGTCGGCCTTGTCGATCTCGTCGATCAGCAGAACCAGCTTTTCGTCGGCATCGAAAGCTTCCCAGAGCTTGCCGCGCTTGATGTAGTTCTTGATGTCGTTGAAACGCTCGTCGCCAAGCTGGCTATCGCGCAATCGCGAAACGGCGTCATATTCATACAGGCCCTGCTGCGCCTTGGTGGTTGACTTGACGTGCCACTCGATGATGTTGAGTTTGAGTGCGCTGGCAACCTGCTTGGCCAGTTCGGTCTTGCCGGTGCCGGGTTCACCCTTGACCAGAAGCGGCCGTTCCAGCGCGATCGCGGCATTGACCGCGACCATCAAATCCTTGTCGGCGACATATTGCGCCGTTCCTTCAAATCGCATGCAGATTGTTCCCTGGTTTGGCGTTGCGGCGCGACACTAGACCAATTCCTGGCTTGATTGAAACACTCTGTTGGTGATCCAGTGAGTCGATCCGCCAGGAAGGCGGTGAAGGGCGATGCTTGTGCATCGGTCGAGACGTCTGACGCCTCGGGCGGCCGCTGGTCGCGAACCCATCCGGCCGGTTGATTTTTCGCCATTATCTGCGTCGTTCCGCTCGCCCGTACCGAAAGGTACGCGCTTCGCGAACCAACTTGATCCTGACCAAAAATCAACCGGCAGAGAGATTCAATCAAGCCAGGAATTGGTCTAGTGCGGTGAATATGAAAAGGGAACCTCCGAAAAGGCAAGGAATCGGGGATTCCGCTCCGAAAGGTCCAGCCCGCCGGCAAGAAAATTCATACCCAGCGCAACACTTAGAGACTGAGGGATATCAGCAATTGTGCTCGAGCCGTTATATCTGTGCCATTGCCAGTAATGTCAGGATTTTCAGTGCATATTCACACAGTCTTCTTCTGGTTATGGAAAACCCTCAGCGACGAACAGCGTCGGCAGTTCGAACAGGGGCTCGATCTGCTGACGCGCGATCCCAATGTGCTCGGCAGGCGTATCGGCAAGCCGGCCACTACCAGCAGGCCGGTCATCGATTCAAGTTATGACTATGGTGTCGTGCTGCGGTTCGAGAGCCTCGCGGCACACAATGCCTATCAGGCCGGAAAACCCCACCAGGACTTTCTCGACAATTGTGCGTCCCTGTGGAGCCGGGTTCAGGTCTATGACATCGAAGAGAGTGATTTGAAACAGTGACGTCCGAAACACCAGAACCGTCCGCATCATCGATGCGGACGGTCCGGCGGGAGGTCCTGGGAGGACTTGGAACTTGTCTTGGTCCGCTGTCGTTCAGCGGCCGGTATAAACGTCGCGTTCAAGCACATTCCCGCTGTAGTTTCCGTGAAGCCCGTTGCTGCGATAGCCGCGGTTGAGGCCACCTCTGCGCGCCCGACTGGTGTTGCGCTGCGGCCGGTTAACCGAAGAGGTGGTCACCCGGTCGACGCCCAGTAACCGTTCAAGAAAATTTGGACCGCGCTCGTTGGCGTAATTTCCTGAAGAGCTTTGTGCCACGGCCGAACCGGTCAGGGCGATCATTGCGGCAAGTGCGATTGCGATCTTTTTCATGGGTTTTCCTTTCACGTCCTTGTTTTGCTACGGGGAGACCGGCTCAAAGCCTGCTTCTGCCCCTCTGATCATTGCCTGTTGCGAACATATCGAATTGCCGTCCGACCTGACTGAGGTGGGCATGTGCGTGGTCACGTTCAAAACAAAGCGATGGGAGCAATACGTGATCGGATCCTCGCGAAGCCGTGATGACGGATCAGCGAAATTCTTCAACCCTGTTTATGAGTCGATGACCTGGATTGAGCACTGGTGGAAGCGGTGGTGACTGACTATATTAAGAATCGGCGTTCTGCGCTTCTCGACTGAAGTTAATTCCCGGGGCCTTATTGATCTCGAGGGAGCTGTTCCTGATTGGGCTCGTGGGTCCTTTCATACGGCGCCCACCTACTTTGTAGGTTCCCGGGATCACAGCTTTGCCGGTTGTCGCGGTTCGCCACCGAAATACCGCTTTTTCCAGCCGAATGCGCTGCTGTCTGCGGTATTCACCTTTCGACCTCCGCGACCGCTCAAAATCATGACCGATCCCTCCTCCATCAAGAAACAGCTGCGCCTTACCGCTCTTGCAAAACGGGATGCGTTAGATGTGCAGTATCGCATTGAAGCAGCGTTGCGGCTGGCCGAGACGGCCGAGAAAATCGCGATGCAGCCAGGCACCGTTGTCTCCGGGTTCTGGCCGATCCGCTCCGAAATGGATATCCGGCCGCTGATGTTCGCGCTGCGTGCAAAGGGCGGGCGGCTGTGCCTTCCGGCCATCATCGACCGGGAAACCATCGAATTTCGTGAACTTCTGCGGGAAACCGCAATGATCGACATGGGATTCGGCACAGTCGGTCCCGGACCTGAAGCCGATGTGCTGCAGCCGGATCTGATGCTGGTGCCGCTGGCTGCCTTCGACGATCGCGGACATCGTGTCGGCTATGGCGGCGGATATTATGACCGGGCGATTGCACGGCTGAGGGCAGATGGAAGGGGTTTGCGCCTGATTGGTATCGCTTTTGATTGCCAGAGGATCGAGCGCGTGCCGGATGAAGCGCATGACCAGCCGCTCGATGCGATTCTGACCGAATCCGGCTTGCACGCGACCTCCTCCAGTTATAGATGAGCCGATGCGATTGCTTTTTCTCGGAGATATGGTGGGCCGGTCAGGCCGGACGGCAGTGTGGAAGCGCCTGCCGCAGCTGATTGCCGACCTGAAACTCGATTTTGTCATCGTCAATGGTGAAAATTCTGCCGGCGGATTTGGCATTACCGAGGACATCTATCTTGAAACCATCCGTGCCGGCGCGGACGTTGTAACAACCGGCAATCACGTCTTCGACCAGCGTGAGGCTCTGGATTTTGCCGGCCGGCACGAGCGGTTCCTGCGGCCGGCCAATTATCCCGAGGGGACACCCGGACGGGGATCAGGGGTCTATGTGGCAAAATGCGGCGCACGCGTGCTGGTCGCAAACATAATGGGCCGGGTGTTCATGCAGCCGGATCTGAATGACCCGTTTCAGGCAGCCGAGCGTGAACTGGCTGCCTGCCCGCTCGGCGAGCAGGCCGATGCCGTGGTGTTCGATTTTCACGCCGAGGCCACATCGGAGAAAATGTGTTTTGCGCATTTCGTTGATGGCCGAGCAAGCCTTGTGGTCGGCACGCATACTCACCAGCCGACTGCCGATCATCAGATTCTGAATGGCGGAACGGCCTATCTTTCCGACGCCGGCATGTGCGGCGATTATGATTCATCGCTTGGCATGGACAAGAACGAGCCGCTCAACCGATTTCTGTCGAAACTGCCCAAGGGGCGGTTTGAAGCCGCTGCAGGAGAAGCGACCATTTGTGGGCTCGGTGTGACGATTTCCGACCGAAGCGGCCTGGCCGAAAATGTTGCGCCGCTCCGCCTGGGCCCGAGGCTTGAAGAGACCATTCCGACTTTCTGGAACTGATTGCCTATATGCCTTCCAGCACAAGAATTGTCGGCCGGCGGGGCAATGTGCGCAGCGACACCGTGAAGCTGTTTCCGTCCCGGTAGTCGACGGCAAAGCCCGACCCCATCATGTTGACGAATTGCCCGATCGATGCGCCGCGGCGGTGCATCGGCAGCACGATCGAGGACTGCAGCCGCCGTGTGATCTCGGTCATCTTGTCATGGCTGAGCGTCAGGCCGCCATCGACGGGAACCATGACGATGTCGAGCCGGCCGATGGCCGCGTAATGGCTGTTATCGAGCGGGTGATGCAGATGACCGAGATGGCCGATGCACAGATCGGCGACCTCGAAGATGAAGATCGAATTGCCGTCCTTTTCCGCCATGAATCCGGAGCGGATGTCGGTCGGAACGTTGCGGATATAGACGTCATCGACCACCAGCGCATGTCTGGCCGGTCCGCCCTCGGGGTTCCATCCGCGCAGCACATGGGCAATGGCGGGATCGGGAAACTCGGTGAAATGAGTGGTATGTGCCTTGTTCATCGTCACCACGCGCGGGGTCATGCCGGCGCCGGCCCAGCCGCTGAAGTCGGTGGCAATCGAAACGCCCGCCGGTGTTTCGACGACATAGGTGGAATGACCGGCAAATGTGATCCTGACTTCCGGCGCCGTCACCGCGGCGTTGGAAAAGGAAACCAGCCGAGCCTTCGGGATCGCCTGGGCAATGGCCGTACATTTGCTCGGCGGGAAATTTTCGGCAGGCTGAGCGGGCAGGGCAGCAAAAACAGCGGCGCTCAGGGCCAACATCAATGGCAGGATCGTCTTCAGCATGGCATCAACCTCGCGGGCACAGGCGCCTATCAATCGCGTGAAGTGCGGCAAGAATAGCGCGTCGCCGTGCGGCCGCCAAGCAAAGCCGTGAAGGCAGCGATCAATTGCTCGCGATCATCTCCTGCCAGCGCTGCTCCAGCGCGGCATATCCGTCGTCCGGCTGGCCGGCATAAATCAGGGCATTCTCGCCGAGAATGATTCCGGGCTGCTTGGAACCGGTCCAGATATGGCCGGCCGGAACCAACCAGGACGTGTCGTCAAGCGTCCCGGCCTTGATGTTGAGCCGGTCGGCATACTGGGGCCGCCGGTGAAACAGCCGCACGCCGCATTCCGGGCAGAAGTCGCAAGCAAGCTCCGTGTCCCTTGCTGTCGAACGGGAGAATGTGCGTACCTCGCCCGCGACCAGCAGATGTCTTGCGCGAACCCGCATCGACTGGCCGAAGGCACTTGCCGACTGCGTCTGGCATTCGGTGCAGTGGCATTGGTAAAACACGACCGGAGCCGCCGTCAGGTGATATCTGACCTTGCCGCACTGACACCCGCCGGTGAGTGGAAATTCGGGAAGATCGATCCGCATGGCAGCCGCCGTTTCTCTTGCTGGACGCGTCAACGGATTTTACCTATAAGCGTGCGCAATCCCAACGATAATTTTTTGATATACAGGTGGACCATGGCCGGTCATTCACAATTCAAGAACATCATGCATCGCAAGGGCCGGCAGGATGCCGTGCGCTCGAAGATGTTTTCCAAGCTGGCGCGCGAAATCACTGTGGCGGCAAAGATGGGCCTGCCGGATCCGGCGATGAATGCGCGGTTGAGACTGGCGATTCAGAATGCCAAGTCGCAATCGATGCCGAAGGATAATATCGAACGCGCCGTCAAGAAGGCGCAGGGCGGCGAGGGTGATAATTACGAAGAGGTCCGTTACGAGGGTTATGGACCGGCCGGTGTCGCCGTAATCGTCGAGGCGCTGACCGACAATCGCAACCGGACGGCATCGAATGTCCGCGCTGCCTTTACCAAATCGGGTGGTTCTCTGGGAGAAACGGGGTCGGTGGCCTTCATGTTCGACCGGGTCGGCGAGATTGCCTACAAGCCGGAAGCCGGCGACGCCGATGCGGTGATGGAAGCTGCCATCGAGTGCGGCGCCGAAGACATCAACTCGGACGATCACGGACACGCGATCCTTTGCGGTTTTGAAGATCTGGGCGACGTTTCCAAGGCGCTGGAAGAAGCGCTTGGCGAGGCCGAATCGATCAAGGTGGTATGGAAGCCGCAGACATCGACGCCGGTCGACGAGGAAAAAGCCGAATCCGTGCTGCGCCTGATCGGCGTGCTCGACGATGATGACGATGTGCAGAATGTCTACGCCAATTTCGAGGTCGATGACGAAACCATGGCCAAGCTAAGCGCTGCCTGACACCCCAAATCTGCTCCAGGCATCCCGACAAACAAAAAACCCGCCGGTTTTTGCCGGCGGGTTTTTTGTTGAAACGAAATCGACGCTTAAAGGCCGAAACCCTCGTAACGCTTCTTGAACTTCGACAGCCGACCGCCGCGATCGAGCAGGGTCTGCTGACCACCGGTCCATGCTGGATGGGTCCGCGGATCAATATCGAGATTCAGCGTGTCACCCTCCGAACCGTAGGTCGAGCGGGTGGTGTATTCGGATCCATCGGTCATGACGACTTTGATGGTGTGGTAATCGGGATGGATATCGGATTTCATCGGTCTATTGTCCTGTGGCATTGGCGCCAGGCTGTGGCGCCGCACTGTCCGTTGTGCTTTTAAAGAGTTCAGCCGCCGCCTGTTTTTCGGCAACGGCTTTAAAAATCATCGGCGAGCCTATACATCAGGCGGAACTGATAGACAAGTCCGTCGGCACCGATTTGCCGCCCGGGCGACCGGGAGAATTGCATGGCCAACGCGGAACGTCCTTCCGAGGCGGATCGTAGTAAGACGCTGAGACCGTTGAGCCGGCTTTTTCCGTACCTTATGAGGTACAAGAAAATGGTCGCGGGGGCGTTGTTTTTCCTGATGCTTGCAGCGGCGATGACCCTGACACTGCCGATGGCGGTGCGGCGGATGATCGACCGCGGGTTTTCCGAAGCCGATTCCACCTTCATCGCGAATTATTTTTCCATGCTGATCGTGATCGCCTCCGTCCTGGCATTGGCGTCGGCCTGCCGGTATTATTTTGTCATCACGCTTGGCGAGCGCGTGGTATCCGATCTCAGGCGTGACGTGTTTGCGCATGTGACCGAACTTTCTCCTTCGTTTTTCGACACGGCCCAATCCGGTGAGATCGTCTCTCGGCTGGCGGCCGATGCGACACAGATCAAATCGGCGGTCGGTGCGACGGCGTCACAGGCGCTGCGCAACACCATTTTGGGCATCGGCGCGGTGGCCTTGATGGTGGTGACCAGTCCGAAACTGTCCGGATTGGTGATTGCTGCCATTCCGATTGTTGTGTTTCCGATCGTTGCCTTCGGGCGGTCGGTCCGCCGGCGTTCGCGCATGGCCCAGGATACGCTGGCCGACGCGACAGCCTATGCCAGCGAACAGATTGGCTCGGTGCGCACCTTGCAGGCGTTCACCAACGAAAAACTGGTTTCGAACCGTTACAGCGGCGCTGTCGAACTGGCATTCAGCGCTGCCAGACAATCCGTGCGTGCCCGCGCGTTCCTGACATTTTTTGCGATTTTCACGGTGTTTTCCTCGGTTGTCGGAGTGCTGTGGTTCGGATCGCGTGAGGTCCTTTCCGGCACCATGTCACCGGGCGTGCTTGGACAATTCCTGCTCTATTCGGTCTTTGCGGCGGGTGCCCTTGGTGGCTTGTCGGAGGTCTGGGGCGAGCTGTCGCAGGCGGCGGGCGCTGCCGAACGGCTGAGTGAAATCCTCGATGAGGAACCCGAGATCGCAGTCAAGGACAATCCGGAAATCCTGCCGAATCGCGTCAGCGGTTCGGTCGCCTTCGACAATGTCGCCTTCGCCTACCCGACCCGGCGTAACCAGGCTGCCCTGTCCGGTCTGGATTTTGCCGTCAAGCCGGGGGAAACTGTTGCCGTTGTGGGGCCGTCCGGCGCCGGAAAAAGCACCGTGTTTTCGTTGATCATGCGGTTCTATGATCCGGACAGCGGTGCCATTACGGTTGACGGCCACAATGTCCGTGATGTCGAACCGCAGTCGCTGCGCTCCCACATTTCCATCGTGCCGCAGGACATCACAATATTTTCCGGCTCTGCGCGGGAGAATATCGCCTTTGGCCGGCCATCCGCATCCGATGCCGAAATCGAGGCGGCCGCCGACATGGCGCTGGCCGGAGATTTCATACGGGCGCTGGACAAGGGGTTCGACACACCGGTCGGCGAACGCGGCGTGACGCTGTCCGGTGGGCAGCGCCAGCGTATCGCCATCGCCCGAGCCATCTTGCGCGATGCGCCGATCCTGCTGCTCGACGAGGCGACATCCGCGCTGGACGCTGAGAGCGAGACCCTGGTGCAGACCGCGCTTGAACGGCTGATGGAAGGCCGCACCACCATCGTCATCGCCCACCGGCTGGCAACGGTGCTGAAGGCCGACCGGATACTGGTGATGGACGACGGCGCCATTGTCGAGGAGGGCACCCATGCCAGCCTGGTCAAGAAGGGCGGCATCTACGCACGGCTGGCGCGGCTGCAGTTCGATACGGGCTCTGGGGTATTCAGGGCGGCGGAGTGATTTCTTTCGACCTGTAGGGAAAGATATTCCGCGCAAGCGATGGGATCGCGCCCGTCGAGAGTCTTCGACAAAATTTCTCGAAATGGTATTTCCGGCCCGTAGCTGCCTTTCACCGGCTATATCTACGCTGCATTGCAACACCCGAAAGCTGACATTCACGCCAGTGACAAATTCAGTATAGTCGGACGGCAGCAGAGCGGACAAAGCGACATTTGGCCGGGCCAGCTTCAATGTCGGTTATGCTGACAAAAGGGGACCTTCCAGCCTTTTTCGCTCTCGCAATTTGGATAAATGCATTTCGGTTGGTCGCGGTGCCATCCTAGTCAACCAAGTTTGATTGTTGCGCAACAGTAGCGTTGTCGTGGTAGTTGACCACCAGCCAATATCGGATTTCGACCTGCTTTCCGGGCGCCAAAGGACGATCAGGGCAAGCGCAGGAGAATCAGTCAACCATCGTGACATAGGCTTCCCCTTCAGATACATTTCGAAATGATCTTTGCCTTTATATGGGAATCTCTTATGTCGAAACAGTTGACCACTTTAATCCTCAGTTTGGCCCTCGTAACCATGCCGGTAAGTGTCACTGCGCACGAACCAATCGCGCTGCATTCTGGTGGCAAGATCGTGCACGGACAGAATTATGGCCCGGCAATAAGATATGAAAATGTAGTTATCCGCGGTGCGCGGATTTTCAACGGATGCGATCCGGATTTGGCCACGGCCGACGTTTTGATCTCTGGCAATATGATTTCGAAAATCGGTTCGGATATTGACGCCCCCGAAGGTGCGCACGAGGTAATGGCCGATGGTCACACCCTTATCCCGGGCCTGATCGATGCCCATTGGCACGGTGTGATTGCCACAGCCAGCGTGCCTCGGTTGATGGGTTCGGGGGAAGGATATTGGAATTTGATCGCGTCGGTGGCGCAGAAAGATGCGCTGATGCGCGGATTTACGACTATTCGTGATGCGGGTGGACCGATGTTCGATATTGCGCGCGCAACCGATGAAGAATTGATTGTCGGCCCCAGGGTTTTTCCGTCTGGCCCTCAGATCACACAAACTTCAGGGCATGGTGACTTTAGGTCCACCAATGATCTTCCTTCCCCCCACGGCGTTCTTCATTCGTTCGAACGCAGCGGAATGTTTTACGTTGCGGACGGTGTGCCTGAAGTCCTCAAACGCGTGCGGGAAGTGTTGATGCAAGGTGCTTCACAGGTCAAAGTTCATGGTGGGGGAGGGGTGACATCCAACTATGATCCCATCCACACAGTCCAGTACTCGTTGGAAGAACTGCGTGCAGCTGTTACAACTGCCAAGCAATGGGGCACATATGTTCTGACTCACACAATCAGCGATGCGTCGGTCAATCACGCCATTGACGCTGGTGTCAAGAGCATCGAGCACGGGCATCTTTCAACCCGCGAAACATTGCAGCGTATGGTCGATGAGGACGTCTGGCTTAGCATCCAACCGTTTCTTGACGACGACGACGCCCCCACACTGACAAGCTCGGACAGTATCGCGAAATACAAGCTTGTAACGGACGGCACGGATTTTGCCTATCGAACCGCAAAGGAACTAGGCGTAAAAATCGCATTTGGAACTGACGCTTTGTTCGACGCAAAGCTTGCGGCACGACAGGGTGCCCAGCTCGCCAAGCTGCAAAAATGGTTTACGCCATTTGAGGCGCTCAAGATGGCGACCTGCGACAATGCCCAATTGCTCGCTTTGTCGGGTGAACTGACACCTTATCCCGATGGGACGCTCGGTGTGATCGAGGAAGGGGCGTATGCCGATTTGATCCTGGTCGATGGCAATCCACTTGAAGATCTCGATCTTGTCAGCAATCCGGACGCGAATTTTGACCTGATCATGAAGAACGGGGTTATTTACAAAGCTAGGTTGGGGAATTGAAAACGCCAGGCGCTGCATTCATCATTGGATACACCCTGATTCGGTGTTGAATGGCCGCTCGTAACTGAGTTTCGGCCATTCATGCGTCGGCCCGCATCTGTAACTAAGGGCTCTAAGCCGACTTGCCGCAGTGCAACGAAAAATATCGCTTTAACGTGACCTGAATGTCGGCTTCCAGCGTTGCAGAATGACTGGTTCGCGTAAGCGAAAAAGTCCGCTCTCCGCCCAAACTGACCGACACAGTATTTTCGGTAATTGCCTCAATTGTCCGGCATGATCGCTGGTGTGGAGGCATTTACCTTCGTGGCGCTCAGCGTCAGAGTAACCACCGTTACTAGATCATATCAGCTCTCAAACCTCACTTGCCGCATGGCGTCCGGCGATCCGGCCGGAGAAAATGCAGCCGCCGAGGAACGTGCCTTCCAGCGCGTTGTAACCGTGATAGCCGCCGCCGCCGAAGCCGGCCACCTCGCCGGCCGAATAGAGGCCTTTGATCGGCTCGCCGCTGTCGTCCAGCACCTGTGAATTCAAATTGGTGTGTAGTCCGCCGAGGGTCTTGCGGGTCAGCACATGCAGTTTCACCGCAATCAGCGGGCCGGCCTCGGGGTCGAGAATCCGGTGCGGTTTGGCCGTGCGGATGAGTTTGTCGCCGAGATGGGCGCGGGCACCGTGTATGGCGGTGATCTGCGCATCCTTTGAAAACGGGTTTGCAATCTGCAGGTCGCGAGCGACGATCTGCGCCTTGAGCATGTCGTGGTCGATCAGCGCTTTCTCGGTGAGCTGGTTCATGCCTTCAACGAGCTCGGCCAGATTGTCGCGCACAACGAAATCGGAGCCATGTTTCTTGAACGCTTCGACCGGGGGCGGTGCGCCCTTGCCAACTCTTTTCAGAACCTGGCGCCAGGATTTCGAGGTGAAGTCCGGATTCTGCTCCGAACCCGACAGCGCAAACTCCTTTTCGATGATCTTCTGGGTCAGCACGAACCAGGAATATTCATGACCCGTGGAGAGGATGTGCTTCAGGGTGGTGAGCGTATCGAAACCCGGCAGGCAGGGCGCCGGGAGCCGGTTTCCGGTTGCATCGAACCACATCGAGGATGGGCCGGGAAGAATGCGGATGCCGTGTTTCGGCCAGATCGGATCCCAGTTCTGCACACCTTCGGTGTAGTGCCACATGCGGTCCGAATTGATGATCGCACCGCCGGCCTGCCGGGTAATGTCCAGCATGCGGCCATCGACATGATGCGGAACCCCGGCGACCATCATTTTAGGCGGCGGGCCGCCAAGCCGCTCCGAAGGCCAGTTCTTCCTGACAAGATCGAAATTGCCGCCAATGCCGCCGGATGTCACCAGAACGGCCGAACCGGACATCTCGAACTCGCCGGCGATCTCTCGGCCGCTTTGCTGGCCACGTTCGACGGTCGAGGGATCCAGAATTTCACCCGCTACCCCG
>JAJFHT010000258.1 GCA_021775495.1 Hyphomicrobiales bacterium
GAACGCCGGCAGGTCCGGATCGATGAAATCCCAGGAGACGGCGCTGCTCGAATACAACACGCGTCCCGGCTTGGCGATCTCCGGATCGTCCATGGATGATGTGCGGATCACAACCATTCCTTCGAGGCCGTCACGCGTGTGGTAAATCGCGCTACCGCAATGCGGGCAAAACCGGCGGATGATGCGGTTGCCGCTATCTGCGAGCCGTTCATATTCGGAGACCTCTCCGGTCAGCAGAAAAGCCTCCTCCGGAACGGCGGTGTGTGTCGCATGGCCCGTACCGCCGATTTTCCGGCAGTCGCTGCAACAGCAATGCGAGGTGACAACCGGTTCCGCAAAAGACCGGTAGCGAACCTTCTCACAAAGGCAGCCTCCCTCGAAAACGACTTTTGTCATTGTGCTGATCTCCATAACTATTTCGTGGTCTGGCCCCGATCAGGCCGGCGGCCGCGATAGCGCCACCAGGCCGGTTGGATGCTCGTGGCCGCGCAGGACGACCTCTTCCAGAGGTTCCGCCTTGAATTCCTCGGGCAGGCTCATCGCCTGCAACAGCTCGCTTGACACGATCAGGTCCCGTTCCAGCCGTTTCGCTTCGCCTTCCAGTCGGGCTGATGTGTTCATCGTGTCACCGAAATAGACGATGGACTTCTTGGCATCGCCGCACTCGCTGATGACGACAGGACCACCATGCAGGCCGGCGCGGATCCGCGGTGTGACGCCAAAGAGGTTCTCGTATGCTTCGGCCCTGGCCGCCAGAAGATCGCGGATCGCGAAATAACATCGGACGCAGCGGCCGTCCTCGGCGCCTTTTTTGAACGGCCAGGTGACGATCACCTCATCGCCGATATAGGCATGAATCTCGCCGCCATGTTCGGCGACCGGCTGTCCGAGATCGAAGAAGAACCGGGTCAGCAGCCGCTGGACCCCGAGATCGCCCAACTGCCGGGCCAGCGCGGTTGATCCGACCAAGTCGATGAACAGGAAGATGCGCCGTTCCTCGATCGGATCGTGATACCTGCCAATCAGCATGTTGCCGAGGATGCGCGGGCCGATCACCTGCGCGATCTGGATGGCGATCAGGGCAATGGTGGAAATCACCAGAATATAGAAAAACAACGACCAGCCGGGCCCGAAATCGAAATCCGTAGCAAGCCGGTCGGAGTGAATAAGGCCTCCGATCGCACCGGCGACCGGAATGCTGACCGCGACATAGACACACAGGAACAGGACATGCCAGGGAAAGGCCAGACGGCGCAGCGGTGCGCTGATGCGGCTGGGCCACAGGAAGACGATGCCGCCCCAGAACAGAATCCCGCCAACAAGACCGTCAACGGCCATTGGCCAAAGCCGCGAGAATGGCCATTCCGGAATGAAGATCAGCCCGTAGATCGGACCGCAGACCACCGCAATCCCGACCAGAACGACGAACAGAATGAGTCGCTCATAGGTCCGGTGGGTCATCTGCTGATTACGCTCTAACTATGGGCGAAGATATCTGTCTCGGGCCAGCCCATCAGGTCGAGTTTCGAACGGGTAGGCAGGAAGCGGAAACAGGCCTCTGCTTCTTTCATCCGGTCTTCGCGCTCCAGCCGTACGACCAGCTTGTCGCGTAGCCCGTGCAGGTACAGAACGTCCGAAGCGGCATATTCGAGCTGTTCCGGGCTCAGCGTCTCGGCCGCCCAGTCCGACGATTGCTGCTGTTTCGACAATTGCACGCCAAGCAATTCGTTGCAGATGTCCTTCAGCCCGTGCCGGTCGGTATAGGTGCGGGTCAGCCGCGAGGCGATCTTGGTGCAGAAAACCGGCTCCGGCATGGCGCCGAAGGCGTTGTAGAGCACCGCAAGATCGAAGCGGCCGAAATGGAACAGTTTGGTGATCTTGCGATCACGCAGGAGCTTCACAAGATTAGGCGCTTTTTTCTGTCCGGCATCGATCTGCACCACATCGGCGCTGCCGTCGCCGGGCGACAGCTGCACCACGCACAGCCGGTCGCGATGCGGCTGCAGGCCGAGCGTTTCGGTATCGATCGCCACGGCGTCGACATCGTAGTGGTCAAGATTTGGCAGGTCGTTCTTGTGTGACCGGATCGTCATGGTTTCCTCGTTTTCTTCTTAATTGTCTTTGGCTGAAAGCGCCTGAAGGATACGGGCCCAGGAGCGCTGGCCCTTGTGGAAGGATGTCAGCTCGTATTTCTCGTTCGGCGAATGCACGCAATCATCGTCCTGGCCGAACCCGACCATCAGCGATTCCATGCCGAGCATCGACTGGAAATCACCGACAATCGGCACCGAACCGCCCATTGCCACCAGCAAAGCCGGCTTCGACCATTCCTCTGTCAGCGACGCCTGGCCGGTTTTGAGATATGTTGAATCGTATGGCAGCTGGATGGCCGGTGAGCCGCCATGTTCGGCAAATGTCACCGAACAGTCTTCCGGCAACCGGTCCTCGACAAACTTGCGGAAGGCCGCGCGGATCTTGTCCGGGTCCTGCTGGTGCACCAGCCGGAAAGAGATCTTGGCCGACGCCTCGGCGGCGATCACCGTCTTGAAGCC
>JAJFHT010000259.1 GCA_021775495.1 Hyphomicrobiales bacterium
ATTCGGATCAATGCCTTGGACAGCGGGTTGATCGATGACGACCTTGCGGCCGTTGTATCGGCCGGGCCCGTTGGGGTCATGCTGCCAAAATCGGCCAGCGGACAGGACGTGGTGCATCTGTCGGCGAAATTGAATGTACACGAGGCCGAGGCCGGTCTGGCCGAAGGATCGACGGCGGTATTGCCCATTATTACCGAAACGGCGGCCGCGACCCTTGCCGGCGGAACCTATTCGGAAACGACAGATCGGCTTGCCGCCGTCACCTGGGGTGCGGAAGATCTTTCGGCCGCAATCGGCGCACGTGCGACAAGAAACGAAAACGGCGTTTACACGGATGTCTTCCGCTACGCGCGGGCAATAACGATTCTCGCCGGATCTGCGGCCGGTGTTGCTTCGATTGACACTGTCTTTGTCAATTTCAAAGATGATGACGGACTACGCAATGAGTGTGTTGAGGCCGAGCGGGACGGGTTTACCGGCAAGATGGCTATTCACCCGGCACAGGTCGCGGTGATCAACGAGGCTTTCACACCGTCCACAGATGCCGTCGCCCAGGCGAGACTAATCATTCAAACATTTGCAGACGCGGGAAACCCGGGTGTCGTTGGTATCGATGGCCAGATGTTCGACCGCCCGCATCTGAGACGCGCAGAGGGCGTTTTGAAGCGGGCTGCTGCCGCTGGCGTGTCCTGATCGGACCTGACTACCCGTCCTGCCATTTCGGGCGCGTCATCGAGAAGGTTTCGGTAACGGCGCTGTAGTCCCGATAGCCAAGCCTGCCGACGTTGCCCGCCTTGGTCACATCGAACAGCCCGTTGGTCAGCTTGGTATCGTCGATGTGAACGCCGACAACTTCCCCCGTCACCACCACCACTCCGGCTTCGGTCCCGTCCAGGCCTTTCGGACGCATAATGTCGGTCACCCGGCATTCCAGCGCGGCTGATGCTTCGCCAACCCGCGGTGGGCTGACAAGTCTGGATGGCGCCGCGGTTAAACCGGCATATGCGAACTCGCTGGCGCCGCGCGGCGCGTCGACCGAACTGCGGTTGGCGGCCTCTGCGAGGTCCTTGCCGACAAGATTGACAACGAATTCACCGGTTTGTTCGGCAAAAACGGCGCTGTCCTTTGGGCCTTCGGATGAGAACCAGACCAGGAACGGGTGGGTCGAAAAAGCGTTGAAAAACGAGTAGGGAGCCAGGTTGATTTCTCCCGCACCGTTCCGGGTTGATATCCATCCAATCGGCCGCGGCGCAACGATAGCCTTGAACGGATCATGCGGCAGTCCATGCCCCTGGTTTGGTTGATAGAACATCAAACGTCCTCCCAGGGGCCGGTATATTCGGAAAGCACCTGCGCAGTTTCCGGGCGGGGGCGTTCAGGAACCTCGCCGTTGAAAGATCCTATATGGATGAACCCGGCTACCCGCTCGCCCGACGCCAGACCCAAAAAGCGCCGCCCGTCGGGATCGGAAGAATACCAGTTGGTGATCCAATTGGTGGCGAATCCCATGGCATTGGCGGCACTGACAAGGTTCATTGCTGCGGCGCCAGCCGATAGAAACTGCTCCCATTCGGGAATGGTGTCATGCGGTTTCGGCGATGAAACCACGCCGATGACAATCGGTGCGCGCGAGAACCGCTGCAATTCCTTTTCCCGCCGCTGGTCCGGCAACGGACCTTCCCGTTTTTCCGCAAGATCGGCAAGCATCTTGCCGATGCGGTGGCGGCTGTCTCCTCGGTAGAGGATGAAACGCCAGGGTGTCAGCCGACCGTGATCCGGGACACGGATAGCCGCCTTGATCATCGTCCCGATCTCCGCATCGTTTGGCGCGGGGGAGCCAATATGCGATATCGGCACGGATTTGCGGGACAGGATGAAGTCAATCGTTGCGTTCGACAAAGGACACCCACCAGTATCTGGAGCTCTTTAACGGCGATCCGGCATCGTGCACAATGGAAGCGGACCGGGAGGATTCGGCCTTGAAATTGCCACCGGCATAGGCTTCAACGCAAGTGATGTTCGCGACAAACAACAAATTCAAACGCCTCATGGTCATGCTGTTCACCCTCCCGGCATTGTCGTCGGGAGTATTGGCGCAAGAAAAAAGCGATCCGCTGAGCGGCTTGAAACTCCCTGGCTTGAAGAGATTTGCGCCGTCGACCGCTGAAGAGGCGCTGGCGAGCAGTGTACAGGGTGAGATCACACTGCAGGCACGGTTGACCGAAGAGGCGGAGGATCTCGACCGAGGGGTGGTCTGGCGCGTTTTCAAACCCGACTTTGAAGAAGGTGGAAAATTGCCGATGGTGGCGACCGCGGAAGGCGGCACGCATTCCTTTCGGTTGCCGACCGGCAGCTATCTTGTTCACGCGGCCTTCGGACGCGCCGGAGCGACAAAGAGAATCACCATCGCTGAAGAACCCAAGAGCGAAACATTGGTTCTCGACGCCGGTGGTTTGAAGCTCGATGCGATTCTTTCCGGAGGCGTCAAGATTCCCCCGATCAAACTGCGTTTTTCAATCTATCATTCCGAAGAAGATGAGGCTGGAGAACGCGCATTGATCGTTCCCAATGTGCGGCCCAACAGCATCATCCGCCTGAATGCCGGCATCTATCACGTGGTTTCAAACTACGGCAATGTAAACGCCGTTATCCGCTCGGACATTCGGGTCGAAGCCGGGAAACTGACCGAAGCCCAGGTTGAACACCGGGCGGCGCAACTCACACTGAAACTCGTGCGGGAATCCGGCGGTGAAGCCATTGCCGACACTTCCTGGTCGGTGCTCACCGACTCCGGCGATATTGTGCGCGAAAGCGTTGGCGCATTTTCCTCTATGGTGCTCTCGGAAGGCACCTATACCATCATCGCGACCAATCGCGGCCGGGTTTTCCAACGTGAATTCGTCGTCAAGGCCGGCCGCAATCAGGATGTGGAAGTGCTCGCGGTCGCCGAATAGACCGTTACAGCGTCGCAAATTCCGGTGTCAGTCCTCGAGCAGCTCCCTTTCCCGCCGCACATCGGGCGGCATTGCCTCTTCGCGGAGCATCTCAACGGCTTCGGCCAGCGGCATTGATTGCTGATCCCGCGATCCGAGCCGGCGGATATTCACCGTGCCTTCTTCAGCTTCCCGGTTGCCACAGACGAGGATCACCGGAACTTTTGCCACCGAATGTTCCCGCACCTTGTAGTTGATCTTCTCATTGCGAAAATCGGTCGAGGCCTGCAAACCGGCGCGCTTCAGTTTCGCTGCCACTTGTCCACCATATTCATCCGCGTCGGATGTGATGGTTGCGACAACAACCTGCAACGGTGCCAGCCACAACGGAAAATGTCCCGAGCAGTTTTCGATCACAATGCCAAGGAACCGCTCCATCGATCCGCAAATCGCTCTGTGGATCATGACCGGTTGCTTTTTTTCCGAGTCCCTGTCGATGTAGAACGCGCCGAATCGCTCCGGCAACGTAAAGTCAACCTGGGTCGTGCCGCATTGCCAATCGCGACCGATGGCGTCACGCAGGACATATTCGAACTTGGGTCCGTAGAACGCGCCCTCGCCGGGATTGATTGATGTCTTGATCCGGCCTTCCGACTGCTCGCCGATGGTTTTCAGCACTTTGCTCAAGATCTCTTCGGCGTGATCCCAGGCCTCGTCGGTTCCGACACGTTTTTCCGGCCGGGTCGACAGTTTCACCTGGACTTCGTGAAAGCCGAAATCGGCATAGGTTGACAGTATGAGGTCATTGATCCGAAGGCATTCAGCTTCAAGCTGCTCTTCCGTACAGAATACATGTGCGTCGTCCTGGGTAAAGCCGCGAACGCGCATCAGACCGTGAAGCGCACCCGACGGCTCATAACGATGTACGTTTCCGAACTCAGCCAGCTTAATCGGCAGATCGCGATAACTCTTCAGACCATGTTTAAATATCTGCACATGGCCGGGACAATTCATCGGCTTGATTGCAAAGACCCGCTCGTCTTCCGTTTCGGTGATGAACATGTTTTCGCGGTACCAGTCCCAGTGACCGGAGGTCTCCCAGAGCGACTTGTTCAAGATCTGGGGTGCGTTGACCTCATCATACCCCTGCTCTTCGATCCGCCGCCGCATGTAGTTGACCAGGGTCTGGAACAGGCGCCAGCCCTTGGCGTGCCAGAACACAACGCCCGGTCCTTCATCCTGGAAATGAAACAGGTTCATCTCGCGGCCAAGCCGCCGATGATCGCGTTTTTCCGCCTGTTCCAGAAGATGCAGATAGTCATCCAGTTGCTTCTGGTTCGACCAGGCGGTGCCATAGATGCGCGTCAGCATCGGATTGTCCGAGTCACCACGCCAATAGGCTCCGGCCACCTTCATCAGCTTGAAGGCGGATCCGACATGTCCGGTCGAGGCCATGTGAGGGCCGCGGCAAAGGTCGAACCAGTCACCCTGCGCGTAGACCTTAAGGTCCTGATCCTCCGGGATCGCCTTCACCAGTTCGACCTTATAGTGTTCCCCCTTCTCAGCGAACACTTTCATCGCTTTTTCGCGGGACCAGATTTCCTTGGCGAAGGGTTTGTTGCGGGCAATGATTTCCCGCATTTTCTTCTCGATCTTCGGCAGGTCCTCGGGTGTGAACGGCTCGCCGCGGTCAAAGTCGTAATAGAAGCCGTTCTCGATGACCGGACCTATGGTGACCTGGGTCCCGGGATAGAGCTCCTGGACGGCCTCCGCCATGACATGGGCTGCGTCGTGACGGATGAGTTCAAGCGCGCGCGGATCTTCACGGGTGATGATCTCGACTTTACCGGATCCGCCGATCGGGTCGGAAAGATCGCGCACAACGCCGTCCACGGCGTAGGCGACAGCCTTCTTGGCAAGCGATTTCGATATTGAGGTCGCGATGTCCCGGCCGCTCTGTGCGGCATCAAATTCGCGTTCCGATCCGTCTGGAAATTCGAGTCGTACGGGTACGTTCATGGTCTGCTCCTGTCCAGTCCCGCCTACAAACGCGGGTGGTTTTGCATTGTTGCGCTGTGAAAGTCGCGCGGCGCCCTTTTAGGTTGCCCGGCCCGGCGCGTAAAGAGTGATTTCGTTCCGTTCAAAGTGATCCGTCGGTTTGACGGGAAACGGGCCGCCAATAACGCCATGGCGCGAACCACACCAGCCGGTGAGAAAGCTTTTCGGGAACCGGATCCAATCCGTGGGTGCCCACCGGGCCGCATCGCAACACACGGAAAAACCCCATCCAGCCTCCCGCCCACAACCCGTGTCGGGCAATCGCCTCATAGGCATATTCGGAACAGGTTGGGATATGCCGGCAGGAGTTGCCGATGAAACCGGACAACGTCAATTGATAGAATCGGACCAAAGCGATGCCGAGCAGCCGACCGGGGGTTCTTGGAAACCGGCCAGAGTAATTTCTGTTGTAGGTCGGTTTCACTCAGGCGGCGGCTCCCGAGAGCTTCTTTTCTATCTGGTCCAAGGCATCGACAACCGCGTCGAAGGTCAGCAGTGTCGAAGCATGGCGGGCTTTGTAGTCCCGAACAGGTTCGAGATATTTCAGGTCGGTAAACCGCCCTTCCGGCGCGGGTCCGTTTTCCTTCAACATGGCATTCATCTCAGTGCGCACCCTGCGTAATTCTTCGGCTGTGGATCCGATGATGTTGTTCGCCATGATAGAAGAAGATGCTTGGCCAAGTGCGCAAGCTTTCACGTCGTGGGCAAAATCACTAACAGCCCCATCGCGCATCCTGAGATCGACCGTCACCTTCGATCCGCACAATTTCGAATGCGCCGACGCCGTGGCATCGGGATCATCCAGTCTGCCAATGCGCGGAATGTTTCCGGCAAATTCAAGGATTTTGGCATTGTAAATATCGTCGATCATGTAAACCTACCCGACAGAACACGACGCTGTATGACAAGTGTCTCTTTCAAAGTTCCCGTAACAGCATATATAATGTTTATCGCCCCGGCGCGACAAGACTTGCCGTGCGAGATGGCACGGTCCGGGTAGCGCGCCATTCAAAAACCGGATACTGACCACATCATACCGGGAAGACCAATGGTCCGTTCAACTTGTTCCTCCGTAATCATGTGAGGAACTACGGGAGCCAAAAAGACATGGATGCAATCATAACCAATCTTCACGAGCAGGCCGATCCGGACCAAAAGGACGGCATCATCGCACGGCCGACACTGGAAGAGGCTGAAGCAGCGGTCAAAACGTTGCTGCTGTGGGCCGGCGACAATCCGGACCGTGAAGGATTGCGTGACACTCCCAAACGAGTTGCCAAGGCTTATCGCGAACTTTTCGAGGGATACGCCAAGGACCCGGCGGAAGAGTTGGGCCGCACATTCGAAGAAGTCGCCGGCTACGATGATATCGTGCTGGTGCGCGACATTGCATTTCATTCGCACTGTGAGCATCACATGGTGCCGATCGTCGGCAAGGCGCATGTCGCTTACTTGCCGGATGGCCGGGTCCTCGGTTTGTCCAAGATCGCACGCGTTGTCGACATTTTTGCACACCGATTGCAAACACAGGAGGCGATGACCGCACAGATTGCGTCAGCGATACAGGATGCACTGGACCCACGCGGTGTCGCCGTCATGCTTGAAGCCGAACATATGTGCATGGCGATGCGTGGCATTCGCAAGCAGGGCTCCACAACGACGACGACGACATTCACCGGAGCTTTCCGCGACAGCGCCGATGAGCAACTTCGTTTCGTAACGATGATTGGCGAACGCCGGTGAACCGGCCGTATGGCACCCAGTGACGTTTCCGAAATGACACAACAACGCTTTACCGCGCCGCCGGCAGATAAATCCGAACTTGAAAACGGGGTTGTCCTCAGCCCGCGGTTTGATGCCGACGGCCTTGTCACTGCTGTGGTAACGAACGCCGATGATGGCGAACTGCTTATGGTCGCGCATATGAATGCGGAGGCGTTGGAACTGACGATCCAGACCGGAATTGCGCACTATTGGTCGCGATCAAGGCGGCAACTTTGGAAAAAGGGGGAAAGCTCCGGCAATCTCCAGAGCATCCGGGAGATTCGTGTCGATTGCGATCAGGATGCGGTCTGGTTGAAGGTCGTCGTCGCGGGGGCAAAAGCTACCTGTCATACCGGCCGGCGCACATGTTTTTACAGAGTCGTGCAGACAAGCTCAGGCGACATCACTCTGAGAGACGATGGCAGCCCGGCACTGTTTGACGCCGATGCGGTTTACCGTAATAGGAATTGATACGCGGCAACACTTGAAATTGTTGATGTTGACCGTTTGGTTACCATAATCGGCTACAATCGTACCGTTCTCATTGGAGGGTCCGATGCTCGATTGGGCGTCAAGACAGACAAAACAGGAACCACAAGGGCGCCCGGCGCTGCAAGATGATTCCCACACGTTTCCGGAAAAAGACGGCCATGGCATTGCCCTGGCGTTAGGCGGCGGCGCGGCCCGCGGATGGGCTCATATCGGGGTGCTCAGGGCGCTTGACGAGGCAAAAATACCGATCGCCATGATTGCCGGCACTTCAATCGGCGCGCTTGTTGGCGGCTGCTATCTGGCGGGTAAACTTGATGAGCTGGAGGAGTTCGCGCGCAGCCTAACGAAACGCCGGATATTCGGCCTGCTCGACCTCAGTCTCAGGGGCAGCGGTCTTTTTGGCGGGATGCGGCTTACAAACCGAATGCGTGAGCATCTCAACGACGTCACATTTGACGATCTGCCGAAACCTTTTGTGTGCGTTGCGACCGAAATCAGTACTGGACATGAGATCTGGCTGTCGAAAGGATCCCTTATCACGGCCATGCGCGCATCCTACGCGCTGCCCGGCGTGTTTGAACCGGTCACCTGCAACGGACGGGTGTTGGTGGACGGTGCGCTGGTCAATCCGGTTCCGGTGTCGGTCTGCCGTGCACACGAACAACCCCTGGTCGTTGCGGTCAACCTGCACTACGACTTGTTTGGCCGTGCTGCTGTGGTCAAGCATGACGCGGCCGGCCCGGAGCCCGAAGAAGAGGGCGTAGCCGATGACAGAGCATCCGACAGGTCAAACGATTTGGTGCGACGCAAGGTTGCGCGATACGGGATCACGGGTGTGATGGTGGAAGCCTTCAATATTATCCAGGATCGTATTTCGAGGGCACGGCTGGCGGGAGACCCGCCGGATATATCGCTGCTGCCCAAGCTCGGACATATCGGCATGACCGACTTTCACAACGCGGATGAATCGATCCGCTTGGGATATGAGGAAACCCAGGCGCGACTGATTGACCTGGAGCGCCTTCAAACAGTTCTGATCTGACCCTATCAGCGCTGCACGTTTCATCGCTGTTGTATCTACAAACAGGTTTGAAACAGCGACCGCGTATTTTCGAAGGTCATCTCGATCGGATTGCCGCCGCAACTGGGGTCTTTCAGAGCCATCTCCGTCAGCGCGTCAAGATCAGGATTGGCGATGCCCAGCGCCGCCAGATTTTCGGGGATGCTCAAATCGGCGCATAATTCGCCGACATAGTCATAAAACCCGTCAAAACCTCCGGAGATGCCAAGATAGGCGGAAACAAGCCCGATGCGCTGCTCGATTGCCGGCCTGTTGAAAGCAAGCACCGGTCGCATAACGACCGCATTTGTCGTGCCGTGATGGGTGTGGTGAACCGCTCCAATCGGATGAGATAGAGCGTGAATGGCACCGAGGCCTTTCTGAAACGCAGTCGCTCCCATGGCCGCGGCACTCATCATCTCGGCGCGGGCCTGCAGATCTGCTCCGTCCTGATAAGCCCGCAACAGATTGTCCTTTACGATCCGCATGCCTTCCAGCGCGATCCCCTGCGACATCGGATGGTAGTGCGGAGAGCAATAGGCTTCCAGACAATGGGCAAAGGCGTCCATTCCGGTTCCTGCAGTGATGACCGGCGGCATGCCGACGGTCAGTACCGGATCACATATGACAACGGCCGGAAGAATTTTCGGATGAAAGATGATCTTTTTCATCCGGGTTTCACTATTGGTCAAAACCCCCGCGCGCCCGACCTCCGATCCGGTTCCCGCTGTTGTCGGTACAGCCACAATCGGCGCAATTGCGGCAGCATCCGCACGGGTCCACCAGTCGCCGATATCCTCAAGATCCCAGACTGAGACCGTCTGGCCCGCCATCAGCGCAATCAATTTGCCAAGATCGAGGCCTGACCCGCCGCCAAAAGCCACCACACCATCATGGTTTCCAGCCTTGTAGGCGGCAATGCCGTCGCTCAGGTTCGTTTCATTGGGATTCGGGTCGACGTCACTGAACATCGCTCCACCAAGGCCGGCGGCCCGCATGATCTCAAGCGTCGTCCCGGTCACCGGCAAGTTGGACAGTCCCTTGTCGGTAACCAGAAGTGGCCTGGTGATTCCGGCGACTGCACAAGCTTCGGCCAGCTCACTTATGCGACCTTCGCCGAACCTGATTGCGGTCGGGTAACTCCAATTGGCTTTCAGTCCCATGGGTCAGACACTCTTCAAATGATAGGATTTAGGGCGGGTGACACTGTCATAACCAAACATCGATAGAGACACGCCGCGGCCGGTCTGTTTGCATCCGCTCCAGCACAGCGCGGGATCAAGGTAATCGCAGCGGTTCATGAAAACCGTTCCCGTCTGGATCTGCCGGCCAATTTCGGCGGCAGCATCCGCATCGGCGGTCCAGATCGAAGCCGTAAGACCAAACTGCGAATCGTTGATCAGCGAAATCGCTTCTTCATCGGAAGACACCTTCATGATGCCGACCACCGGACCGAAACTCTCATCGCGCATCACCCGCATGGAATGGTCCACATTGGTGAGTATTTGCGGGGCAAGATAGGCATCTTTGCCTGTGTCGCGCGGGAACAGCGCCGGATCAATCAGGGCCCTTGCACCAGCAGAGACCGCTTCCTGCACCTGCGAGCGCACTTCATCGGCAAAACGGACATTGGCCATCGGGCCAAGTGTGGTCTCGGGGTCGAGCGGGTCACCAAGCCGATAAGCCGAAACAATGTCACAGGCCTTTTCGACAAAATCATCAAACAGCGCCTCATGTACATAAATCCGCTCTATGCCGCAGCAGCACTGTCCGGAATTGAACATGGCACCGTCGACCAGGGTTTCCACAGCAGCCTGCAGGTCGGCATCGCGGCGGACATAGCCAGGATCCTTGCCGCCCAGTTCCAGGCCGACCCGCGCAAACGTACCGGCAGCTGCCATCTCGATGGCCTTCCCGCCGCCTACCGAACCGGTGAAATTGATAAAATCAAAGCTCCGGGCCGAAATCAGTTCGGCGCTTGTCGCGTGATCCAAATGCAGATTGTTAAACAGGCCCGCCGGCAGTCCAGCCTGTGCAAATGCCTGCTCAAACCGCTCACCCGCCAACACCGTCTGCGTCGCATGTTTCAGAAAGACCGCGTTTCCGGCAACAAGCGCCGGGACAATGGTGTTGATTGCCGTCAGATAGGGATAGTTCCACGGTGCGATGACCAGCACCGTGCCGACCGGCTCCCTGGCGATCAAACGCCTGAAGGCGCTACTGTCTTCAATCGTGATCGGAGCGAGCGCTTCTTCTGCAATGGACAGCATGTAGTCGGCGCGTTCCTTCACGCCTCCGATCTCACCGCCATACCGAACGGGCCGTCCCATCATTTTTGCGATTTCGACGACCACTTCGTCATTTGCCGCCTCGAGTGCCTCAACCGCTTTCGCAATAATGGCCACTCTTTCGGCAATCGGCCGGTTCGCCCAATCCAATTGCGCATTGCGCGCCGCGGTCAACAGCTGTTCGACCTGAGCAACGCTCTGTGTTTCCCGTTCGACCAGCACAGAGCCGTCTATTGGTGAAATGCAAACCAGTTTGGACATCTCAAGCCCGCTCAAAGCCGCGAGCGACTTCCCAATCAGTCACCCGGCGATCATATTCTTCCTGTTCCCATTCAGCTGCACGAACATAATGGTCGACCACCGCGTCACCGAATGCGGATCGCAACATGTCCGAACCGTCCAGTGCCTGTGCTGCCGCCCGCAACGTCGCCGGTATCGCGCGTGCGGCTTCTGCCGCATAGGCGTCGCCAGTGAACTCCGGTTCCAGTTCCAATTCCCGTTCGATGCCATCCATGCCGGCGGCAAGCATCGCGGCGATGGCCAGATAGGGATTGAGATCCGATCCGCCAACGCGGCATTCGATCCGAACGGACTTGGTGTCACCGCCGCACAGTCGATATCCGGCCGTGCGGTTGTCCAGCGACCAGATGGCCTTGGTCGGCGCAAATGTGCCCTTGGCAAAACGTTTGTAGGAATTGATGTAGGGGGCCAGAAAATAGGTGACTTCACTGGCGTGGGATAACAGGCCAGCCAGATAATGGCGCATGGTTTTCGACATGCCATATTGTCCATCGGCATCAAAGAACAAAGGTTGTTTGCCATCCAACGACCACAGGGACTGATGGATGTGGCTGGAACTTCCAGCCATGTCGTAATTCCATTTGGCCAGGAAAGTCAGCGCCCTGCCCTTTGACCAGGCAATCTCCTTGCAACCGTTCTTCACCACCGCATGATTGTCGGCGCAATCGAGCGCGTCGGAATATCTGATGTTGACTTCCTCCTGCCCGCGTTCCGCCTCGCCTTTGGTGCCCTCGACCGGAATGCCGGCGCCATGGAGGCCGTTTCGGATCGCTCGCATGACATGCTCTTCTTTGGTGGTCTGGAAGATATGATAGTCCTCATTGTAGGGGCTGATCGGATCAATACCGCGATATCCGGCCATGTGGGCTTCTTCAAAACTCTGCCGGAACAGAAAAAATTCAAGCTCCGTCGCGGTCTTGGCTTCCATTCCCTGGCTACGCAGCCGTTCCACCTGTTTCTTGAGTACAGAACGGGGCGCATGTTCTATTTCACTGTGGCTGCGATGATCGACAACATCACACAACACCATAGCGGTGCCGTCCAACCAGGGAGTGAGGCGCAGTGTCGAGAGGTCGGGGATCATCGTGTAGTCGCCATAACCCGCCGACCAGCTTGTCGATCGGTACCCCTCGACCGTTGCCATTTCCATGTCAGTTGCCAGCAGATAGTTGCAACTGTGTGTTTCGCTGACAGCGCTTTCGAGAAAGTGTTCTGCCTGGAAGCGCTTGCCCATAAGCCGCCCCTGCATATCAACCTGGGCCGCCAGAACTGTGTCTATCGAGCCATCGGCCACACGGGATTTCAGGTCGTCCAGAGAAAGGTTGCCCGGCATGATCAAAGACTCTTCGGTTTGGAGAAACTGGGTTTCGGTGTTGTGCGCTTGGATTGGATTGGCAGGTTATTTCATTTCAAAGAATGCCGAAAATCGAAAAAGATTGTGGAATCATAAATCATGACGGAAAAACAGAATGACGCTTCGGCCGCGACGGAAACACAAGCAAAGTTTCCCGGCAGCCATTGCTGCCACAAGCGTTGCCTTGCCGCTGTTCCCGCGGCCTGTCGAAAAATGCGGTTTCAGGCTGTGGAGATATAGCTGCGGATTTCCTCCGCTTCACGCTCGACTTCTTCAATGCGCCGTTTGACGACGTCGCCGATCGAAATAATGCCGGCAATGACGCCGTTCTCCTCAACCGGCAGATGGCGAAACCGTCCACTGGTCATGGTTTCCATGACATCATGGACCGTGTGCTGCTGATTGCAGACTTTCACCTTTTTTGTCATCACCTCGGACACCGGATGTTTCATCACAGACGTGCCCTGACCTGCCAAAACCCTGACAATATCCCGTTCGGACAGAATACCGGCAATCTTGCCTTTTTCCGTTGTGACAACAAGCGCGCCGATCTTGTGTTCCGCCAACATTGCGGTGGCTTTTTCAATCGTGTCATCGGGGCTCAGAGTGAAAAGCTCACGGCCTTTTTCATCCAAAATTGCCTTAACTGTCATAGCAATCTCCCGTGTTCGCGTATTTGCAATTCAGAGTCGGCATCGTGCGCTTTCAAGATGAACTTGGCAAGCAAAAGGGCCAAATCTGAGGCGGCCCGCGACAATCCGCCAAAGCGGTTTCACCTGAAGAAGCAGTTGAGAATCAGACCAGAACCGAATGCTTTCCGGGTAGCGCTACGTCTTGCCTTTAAACAGCGAAACGCCGAAGAAGCCGACAACAAATCCGCCAATATGTGCTTCCCAGGCGATTGTTCCCGCTCCCGCAGGCGACAGAAATCCCAACCCCGAGACCAGATTGATGACCATCCAGACTGCAAGAAAGGAGATTACCGTTCGCGAAGAAAAAACCTCGCCGATGGTGAGAACCGGTCCTGAAAACGCGCGCATCCTGGCACTTCGGTCAGTCCTGAATCCAAACCGTGCGGCGGCACCCATCATCCCGGAGATGGCACCGGAGGCACCGACCAGAGGAGCGGTGGACTGCGGAAAGAGAACGTAGTGGACAAAAGCCGCCGCAACCGCAGTTGCGAGCCAAAAAACCAGCATGCGAGGCGTTCCGAGCCGGACCGCAAGCGGTGAACCAAATGCGGCAAGCCAGATCAGGTTGATTGCCAGATGCGCCCCGCTGCCGTGCAGAAAGGAATAGCTAACCGCGGTACTGAGAGCGAAAAGGTCGAACGGTGCGCCACCTGAAAAACGGACGGGGATGAAAGCTGCGTGAATCAGCAGGAAGATATCCTGCTGCGGCGACAACACAAAAGTCCTGACCGCGTGGATCAGCACGCAGAGGGCAATCAGAAACAACACTACACCGGCAATGTTGAAGACCGGTTCGCGACCTGTCGGCGTCCCCGCCGGGTCATCATCCAGTAGCCGCGCTTTCATTTTGTATTTTCCGCCTGCGGTCAGGATCCGAAGATGTCCGGCTCATCGCACAGGATATGGTGATTGCCAAGAGAAAGATGGTCGCCCGCGCTGTGCGTTTCCTGCTTCGCAGCCCCGCCCAGTCCCATCTGGTCATGGCTCAGAAAAAAACCGTCCGAGGTTTCCCTCGAACGGCCAGTCAAGTCCCCTGTAACCCCAAAAAGTGCTGCAAATTGAAGGTCAATTCAAGTCCGAAACCTGTTCGGATCCGGCCCCTTCTTGCCATTTGCGCATGGCCGAATCAATCGAAACCATTTGTTAACCTTAATCACCGCCAGCACTGCATAAGTCTGTGTGAAACCGAAGGCGAACTGGCACGCAACCTGCAATCTCAGGCATGAAAAGCCCGGTGGCCAGTCATCTGTCCGGCATCGGGACGGATTGCAACAGGAAGCGGAAACGAGACCCAAAATGAGACACGAGGGTACGGTGGAGTTGTTCCTTTATTGGAACCGATTGCGTGACGGTAGACCGGCACCGAAACGCACCGAGATCGAACCTGCCGATATTCGAGCCCGGCTTGCCGATACCTTCATTCTCGAAAAGGATAGTCGCGGAGAAGCCGTGTTTCGCCTGGCGGGATCGCGTCTTTGCGCCGTGTTCGGGCGTGAATTGAAGGGGTTCTCGTTCACCGGCCTCTGGCCGTATCGGGATCGGGATGTGACCGGCAAATTGTGCAACAACACATTTGTCGACAAAAACGTGTCAGTGATCGAGTTTGAGGGCACCAGCGGAAGTGGCCGAACCAATCCTTTTGAACTGATTTTGCTGCCGCTGGAGGGCGGCCGGGACAACCCGCGGGTGCTGGGTGCCGTCAGCCCTCTGGAAAAACCATTCTGGCTGGGCGTCGATCCGGTAACCGAAGCAAGAGTGACTTCCATCCAGGTGGTTGACCCGGACCGGGAGCCGACATTCCTCAAAAACCGGCCACCTGTTCCCGTGCCGCCACTCAGCCCGTCTGCAAACGACCTTCAATCTCCGGACATACCGGAATCAAGCGGTCGGCGCGTGCGACATCTGGTTGTCCTGAATGGCGGGCGGGATTGACGATAATCCCCTGAACGGGAAATCGGGCCCGGCCTGCCAAAACCTCTCTTGAAATATTTTCTGAATGCGATCAAGGACATCGGAAGAATCCTTTGTTTCGACCCATTTTGGTGTGCTTGCGGGGTTGAATAATTACCGCTTCTTAACCTTCCGAGGCGTATCGTGGGCAAATGAATTCCCTGCCCCCCTTATCGACGAGTCGAGATTGATCATGAAATCGGCCGCATTCGCGACAGTTGATGAACAGCCCCTTCGGGCTGAAAGACGCAATTTTCAGCGCGTTAAAGTCAACATCTATGGTCGCTTCATGCTGGAAGACCGCAGTGAACATCCTTGTCAGGTCATCGACATGTCGCCGGGAAGCGCAGCTTTGCGGACCGACTGCAATGGGGAACTCGGTGAACGTATCGTTGCATATATCGATCACATCGGACGGGTTGAAGGAGTGATTACCAGGGTCAGCCAAGATGGTTTCGCCATGGCGCTGATCGCAACCGACCGCAAAAAGGACAAACTGGCTGCCCAATTGACCTGGCTGGCCAATAAGCACGAATTGGATCTGCCTGAGGACAGACGCCACGAACGCATTACACCACGCGAGCCGCATACCATGCTGTCTTTGATGGACGGCCAGGCGATCAAGTGCCGCCTGCTGGATCTGTCGCTCTCCGGTGCTGCCGTAGAGACGGAGTTCGATCTGGAGATCGGCACGCAGGTCATGCTTGGTACTATGCGCGGTATCGTCGTGCGGCAGTTCGACGAGGGCGTGGCTATCGACTTCGCAGTTGTCCAGAACGAAGACTCGCTGCATTCGGCGCTTGGTTCAAACGACAATCCAGCGGTTTGATTGCTTAGACTGTTTCCCATCCATGTGGCATGACGGTGGACAAAGCCATCGTGGTTTCAGTCGA
>JAJFHT010000260.1 GCA_021775495.1 Hyphomicrobiales bacterium
CTCAGCGCACCTCGTCATCTGACAGACGAAACAGCATCCTGCGAACATTGATGAGCAGGATGATCGTCAGCCCGGCGATGTACCAGGGATTGTTTACCACCGTCCGAATTGTATCGTTGAATGACGGCTCCGATTCCTGGCCAATCCAACGCGACAGGTATACCGCCAGCACGATGATACCGGTTGCGGCGATGGTCTGAAAAGTTACCGTCACCAACAGGATCACCGCAGAAACGAATTTGCCGAGCAAGGCGCCGAAATTGTAGGTGCGAAGGTTCATCACCCGTTGCGCCAGATACAGCGCCCTGTCGCCCATTTTCAGCAACCGCTCGAATTTCACATAGTCGGTCGGCGTCGGTCCGCGCTCCACCCGCTGCCTGATCTTCTTCTGCAGCCGCTTCTTGGCCTTTTTTCCGGCATCCCGCATGAATGAGCGATACTGCTCTCCCAGGTCGATCTGGTTGTCGAGGCGAGCCGCGAGCGTATCGTAGAGCAAGGTAGCGCGGATCATCCGCACATGATCGACACCCATCGGTATCTTGAACTGGTTGGTCACCCGGAAAAAACCGAGCCAGAGATTGGCGCTGGTCTTCTCCCACCATTCAGAATGTTCGCTGCGCTGGGCAATCATGGCGTCCCAGAACACTTTTTCGATGGCGTGGATAACCTTGTCGGTGTCCATCGGCGGCAACGGCTCCAGCAAGGTCAGGGCCACCCGGGCGATGCCTTCAAGGTCTTCCTCTGCTTCCCGGGCAAACAATTCATGCATGGCCAGCCGGCGCGACTCTGTCAGCGAACCACTCGCCCCGAAGTCGATGAAAATCAGCCTGCTATCCTGCCGGATGATGATATTGGCCGGATGCGGGTCGGCATGGAAAAATATATTTTCCCAGAGCCCCCAGTGGCTCGCCCACAATAATCGCCGGGCCACCAGTTTCGGATCGATGTTCAGTTTACGCATATGGTCGAGCGTCGGTTGGTGGTTCTGTTCCACCCCGGCAATCAGTTCGGAAAGCCAGATACCGGATACAAACTCCTGCACCATTACCTGCTCGCCTGAAAACTGCGGATAGACCCGCGGCGCTGAAAAGAAGGAACGCCCCGCCGTTCGGGCGCGGCGGCGAAACAACTCCTGGAATCGTGCCTCCTTGTAGAAATCGAGTTCCTCAAGCAGCGTATCGCGCAATTCCTGCAGAACATTGCTGGTAAAGCCCGGCCGTATGATCGTCGTGAGTTCGAGCCACTGGAAAATCCAGCCCATCACCCTCAAATCGGCCATGAAAGTTTCGCCGACGCCTGGGCGTCGCACTTTGACGGCGACTTTTTCACCGGTATGCAACTCGGCCTGGTAGACGCAGGCAATCGACGCGGAACCGATCGGCTCCGGATCGAATGCCGCGAACATCTCCGATATTTTTCGCCCGGTCTGGCTTTCGATGATCCGGATGGCATCCTCGGACGGAAACGGGTCCGCCTTGTCCAGCAACCGGGTCAATTCAACACAATACCGGTACGGAATCAGATCGATGCGGATCGACAATTGCTGCCCGATCTTGATGAACGTGCCACCAATCCCGGCAATGCATTCGCGCAGACGCACTGCACGCCGGTCGATGCTGTCGCGGCGCAAGATCTTGTCGGTCGCGGTGCCAAGCAGAAAGGAGCTGATGCCATACAGCCAGATCATCAGGCGTCCGAGAGAAAAGAACAGGCCCGCCTTGAACGGGCTTGCAAGACGCATCACCCGCGGCTGGATGTCCTGGACGACCACCGGACTGACCGACTGACGGCGGGGCATCGGACCGATCACCTGCGATCTGGAATTGCCAACCGGCTGATCAGTTCCGCCAGATTCCGAGCGTCCAGGCAATCGGAAACCAGCAATTGTTGTAATACGTGGCCGCTCGGCAACAGCATCCCGCACTGCCAGATTGAGGCGCAAGAACGAACGCGACTGATACCAGCGATCGAGGGCCTCGCCTGTCGATTTGCGTATATGGCCTTTCTTGTTTCTTGTCCCCGGACGCGAATTTATCCGATGCAGAAAGATCATCCGACAAGGGCGCGGGACACGGCACGCGAGGCGGATTTGACCGTTTTCCGCACAAGTTTGCTGGTTCGCCGCGTATAGAATGCCTTCATGAGGTCCACCGGCACCACGCTCACACCGCGCATGGTAACGGCTGAAGCGTCAAGCAAGTTCGGAATGATGTCCATCGCGTATCGGGCCGATTCCCTCTTTTGCGATTTTTTCCGGGACCTGCGGAACGCGCCAAATCCGGCATCCGTCGCACCGATCACCCGGGCCATGGCCTTTGTGACATGCCGCTCGACCCGAACGGCCTCTTCAAATGATTTCGATTTTTTCTGCTTCCTGCGCCGCTTGATGACAATCGGCGCTGTCAGTTCGAATTGTCGGCTGTTGGTATCCTGCATGACGAAATCCGTGATCAGAAGGGTAAGACGATAGTGCGTTTCTTCTTCTTCGGCTGTTTTTCAAAAACCATGACAACCGGGACAAAGGTCCTGTTTTCTGCTTCCTGTCCCATTCCGACAGCGACTTCCTCGAGAACGTCGAGCACATCGTCCATCAAAGGTCCCTCACCGTTCTTGAAAGCCTTCAACTGTTTCCTCGACAGTTTTCCCATTTCGACGACGACCGGCGTCACCACCTCTACGTGCTCAGCTTCCTGCTCCTCAGTGGGCGCAGGATCGGTCTGTGTCTTTGCTACTGCCATTGGCCGGCTCTTTCAAAAATCTGGGTGAATACCGCTGCGGTACTCATCAGTTGATGGACCGGCAGTATTGTCGAATTCCACTGGCAAGGCAACGCGCCGATCAGGGAGCTTCGATCAGGTCCTGCTGATTGGAGTTGTTTCAACAGGCAGCAAAATATGGTGTGCTCATTGAGACCGGAGCGCGATTCTCGCCGCAATGCACCGAAACAAAGGACGGGTTCAGCGTGACGTCATCCTCAATCCGCAAGCTTGGCGCAATCGAATATTGCTGGGCAAAAATGGATGAGTTTGTTCCGGTGACATTTGTTGGTGTTCTGCACCTGACAAACGGCCCGGCTCCCGAGGTGTTGCAGCGAGCATTAGATGCCCTGCAGGCCCGTCAAAT
>JAJFHT010000027.1 GCA_021775495.1 Hyphomicrobiales bacterium
CCGAATGGATCGCCGCGTTGGTCCGCGGTGATCGTGACGGGCATCCGGTTCCCGAATCGGGGCCCGGCTTCACCTGGCCACCCGTCGGGCTGGAACTTGAAGCCCGCGCTACTCGCGGAGAAAAATCACTCGCTTCGCAGAAGCGCCTGCTTTACCTGATCACCCTACTCGCCTGGTTTCTGGACAAGACCGGCTGGCCGCTTGGAGCTTTCGATCCAAAACGTTATAGGCAATACACCGCCCTCAATACCGATTATCGAAAAATACAGGACGGCTTGCGGATGACCGTGTCGCTGTCTCCGCAACAGCTTTTGGAACTCAAGACCTATTTGGGCAAGAAGAACAATCTCGGAATGATCAGATTCGGAATCTGCGAGCAGGAGTCCGCGGTGCTGACGTGTTTCGTTCCGTCGATCACCTCCGACGCCCATTTCCACTTTATCGATGGCGCTGGCGGGGGTTACGCTCAGGCTGCAACGGCAATCAGCTAGATTCGCCCCACCAGGAACCATCTGGCGTGATCTGGCTAATATCGTCGCCAGGCAGGTTTTTCAGCAATGTGCACACTGGCGTCTGCGTAATTTCGATGTCCGGAGCAAGCGCCGCAAGCGGAATCAGCACGAATGCCCGTTTGGCCATTTGCGGATGGGGAATCTGCAGCCCATCTTCACTGACTTCAATATCGCCGAACAGCAATATGTCGATATCGATGACCCGTGGGCCCCATCGCTCTCCCCGAACGCGTTTCAGGCTACGCTCCGTGGCCAGACAAAGCTCAAGCAGACGTCGCGGAGAGCGCGAGGTCTCCACCTCGGCGCAAGCGTTGAGAAAGTCCGGCTGATCAAGCTTGCCCCAGGGCGGCGTTTTGTACAGCGGTGAAACCGCAGAAACCGTCGTTGCCGCGTCCATGTCGATCCGCCGCAGCGCCATCGCCATGCTTGTTTGCGGATTGCCCAGATTGCCACCGAGACCGAGATAGGCGCGCACCCTATTGCGGCCAGACAACGCTGACCTCGACATGGTCCAGAACACCCGGCACAGGTGCGTTGGGCTTGCGCACGGTTATTTCCGATGTCCTTATCTGCGGGAACGCCTGACACAACGCCTTAGCGACCTCCAGCGCCAGCGCCTCGATCAGGAAACGGCGCTTGCCGGTGATGATTTTCTCAATCACCTGGAATGCCGCTCCGTAGTCAACCGTGCCTTCGAATGTATCGGTTTCCAAGGCCTTTCCGGGTTCAACCGTCAATACAGCGTCGACATAGAAACGCTGCCCCAGCTTCTCTTCCTCATCATGAACCCCATGACGCGCAAAAAAGGCGCAGTTCTTCATCGCAATGACATATTTCATCTGTGCGCCTTTCCGCCGGTAGCCATCGTGCTCATCATAGCATCAGCAACCCGCAACGCGTCGTTGTTGATTGCGACATTGTGGACCCGAAACAGCGCTGCCCCCTTCAGCCGAAGCAGCGCGCTGCTTGCGGCTGTCCCGACATCGCGTTCATCGACATCGCGGCCGGTCAAACTGCCTATGAATCGTTTGCGTGAAGTGCCCGCCATCAATGGGTAACCAAGATCGAGCAATTCTTCAAAACGCGCCATCAGGGCCAGATTTTCATCGAAATCTTTCGCAAAACCGAACCCCGGATCGAGCACGATCTGGTTGTCGCTCACACCGGCATCCGCGGCGATCTTCAGGGATTCTTTCAGGAAGCGACACTGATCTTCAATTACGTCTGGCGCTTTGCTCCGCTCGCGCCCGGTGTGCATGATGATCAAGCCCGCACCATATTCGGCCGCGACCTGTGCAATGCCGGGATCGCGCTGCAAACCCCAGACATCATTGACGATATGCGCACCGGCTTGGACAGCAAGCCGGGCGGTTTCGGCGCGGTAGGTGTCAACCGATATCAAAGCCGTTTGCCCGGCCAGCGCCTTGATAACCGGCAGGATCCGGCTTTGTTCCAGTTCGGCACTGACTGGCTTGGCGCCCGGCCGGGTCGACTCGCCGCCAACATCGATGATCACGGCTCCTTCCCGCAGCATTTGTTCCGCCTGAGAAAGCGCCGTGTCCAATTCAGCAAAATTTCCGCCATCGGAAAATGAATCCGGTGTCACGTTCAAAATGCCCATGATCGCAGCCTCTGTATTTAGTTCCAGAGAGCGCCCGTGTGCGAGGTGCCAGTGTCGGGTCATATCAGCCTGCGGTTATGGATTTATCCGGTGTGACGGAGCGGATTGCCATGGAAAGCTCGCCTTCTGCGCCGGGAAGCAAAAAAAATCAATGAAACATGGCGTACGCGCCAAACAATCAATCAGCCGGGAATCGGCCGATTGCATCGAATATGTATTGCGGGTCAGGTGCGGCTGGCGCATGTTAACGGTCTGAAACAAAATTCAGGTGGAACAATTCCGCCATGCCACCGAAAGGCCGGCCGCATGAAACTAAAGCTTCTGGTTGCATTTTCCTTCCTCGCGACTGCTGTCTTGCCTTCCCATGCCGCAAGCTTGAGCAAACGCTATTCCTATTTTTCCATCAATGGCAAAACCAGCACTGAAATCGAAAGGGAACTGCAGCGCCGTGGACCGAAAGTCGGCAGCACCGGTTCCAGACATCCCGGCGCAACCGAAATGGAGTTTCGTACACGACTGGAATTTTCCGAACGCGGAAAAGTCTGCTCGGTTTCCAAGGCGACGGTGCGATTGAAAGCGCGTTTGATCCTTCCGAGATGGCGCCAGCGAAAACGCGCCAAAAGGGAAATGGCGATCATCTGGGACACCCTGTCGGCCGACATCAAACGGCACGAAGAAAGCCATGTCATCATCGCCAAGAACCATGCCCGCGAACTGGAAAAACGGCTGGAGAAACTGCGTTCGAGCCGCGGATGCGAGGAGGTCGAACGGAAGGCTGAAAAAACCACCAAGGACGTTCTTGCAAAACATGACGAGGCGCAGCAGCGGTTTGACCGCGTCGAGGGCATCAGTTTTGAACGGCGGATGTTGCGGCTTCTCAGATATCGGCTTCAGCAGATCGAAGCCGGTCGTCTGCCGGGTTGACTACAACGTCGGTGGAATTGGTCTGCACGCGAAAGCGTCAGGCGACGCCGAGCTTCTTTTGCAGCTTGGTTGACGAAGTGGTGTACTGAAACACCAGCTTTTCATCCGGGTGAATGATCTTTTTTGCGGCCTGCGTCATCAATGCCGCCTCGTGGAAGCCCGAGAGGATCAGCTTCAGTTTGCCGGGGTAATGATTGATGTCGCCAATGGCAAAAATACCTGGCTCGGACGTCTCGAATTTCTCCGTATCGACGGGAAGCAGATTCTCGTTCAGATTGAGGCCCCATTCAGCAATGGGACCAAGTTTCATCGTCAATCCAAAAAACGGCAACAGCCGCGAACAGGCGATTTCGACCTCACCGTCCGCCCCCTTGATCACGACGGAATCAAGCTGGCCGTCCGATCCCTTCAGCTCCACTATCTGGCCAATCTGGAAATCAAGAGCACCGCTTTCCTTCAGCGCAAGCATCTTTTTCACACTGTCCGGGGCGGCGCGAAATTCCGGGCGGCGGTGAACAAGGGTCACATGCTGCGCGACCGGTTGCAGGTTCAAAGTCCAGTCCAGCGCCGAATCCCCGCCGCCGACAATCACGATCTTTTCGTCGCGGAAGGTCTCCATGTGCCGAACCGAATAATAGACACTCTTGGCCTCAAAGGCTTCGATACCGGGGATCGGCGGGCGCTTGGGCTGAAATGATCCGCCACCGGCGGCAATAACGATGATCCTCGCCTCGAATATCTCGTCTTCATCGGTGGAAACCCGAAATCCACCGCCGTCGAGCCGCTCGAGCGACTTCACCATACGGTTGAACGTGAATTGCGGATTGAACGGCTTGATCTGCTCCATCAACCGGTCGACAAGACCCTGGCCGGATATTTCCGGCCATGCGGGAATGTCGTAGATCGGTTTTTCCGGATAGAGCTCTGCGCACTGCCCCCCAGGCCTGTCGAGAATATCGATCAGGTGGCATTTCAGATCATAAAGTCCGAGTTCGAAAACCGCGAACAACCCGACGGGCCCGGCACCAATGATCAGGACATCTGTTTTGGTAACCTCACCCATTGTCCGGTCCAGTCCCGTAGAAGCCGACATCCCCGGCTATCATCACGATCAAGCCTGGCGTTCAGGTACGCCGACCACAAGGCCATTCAATTCATCGCTGACCTTGATCTGGCATGACAGGCGCGATGTCGGCCTGACATCAAAAGCAAAATCGAGCATGTCTTCTTCCATCGGTGCAGGCTCGCCGACGACGCCCGTCCACTCA
>JAJFHT010000261.1 GCA_021775495.1 Hyphomicrobiales bacterium
GGGTTGAAGGAGTGATTACCAGGGTCAGCCAAGATGGTTTCGCCATGGCGCTGATCGCAACCGACCGCAAAAAGGACAAACTGGCTGCCCAATTGACCTGGCTGGCCAATAAGCACGAACTGGATCTGCCTGAGGACAGACGCCACGAACGCATTACACCACGCGAGCCACATACCATGCTGTCTTTGATGGATGGCCAGGCGATCAAGTGCCGCCTGCTGGATCTGTCGCTCTCCGGTGCTGCCGTCGAGACGGAGTTCGATCTGGAGATCGGTACGCAGGTCATGCTTGGTACTATGCGCGGTATCGTCGTGCGGCAGTTCGACGAAGGCGTGGCTATCGAATTCGCTGTTGTCCAGAACGAAGACTCGCTGCATTCGGCGCTTGGTTCAAACGACAATCCAGCGGTTTGATTGCTTAGACTGTTTCCCATTCACGTGGCATGATTGTGGACAATGCCATCGTGGTTTCCGTCGACATTGCATCGGACAATGGAACAATCCAAGTGAACGACACGGTTTTGTTGCCGGAATGAGCCGGACAGATCACATTCATTGATCAACAAAAGCACACCAAGCCCGTCAGCTGCGACGGGCTTTCTTTGGTTTCTATCGAGGATGTTGGTGAGCGAGTTATGAACTACGCTTTGATCGCACGGTCTCCAGAGCCGAAGACAATGCTTCCTCGACCCGTCTGTGTTCGGCATTGCTGATCCCTGTGAGGTTGACGTTGAGTTCCACGCGGTCGGCGCTGATCTCGACAACATCCTCTATGAGATCTTCATTTGAATCCTGACTGTATTCGACCACATATGGCACGACGTTTCGACTGATGCCCTTAAGGGCAATCGGTTTTATCGGGTGAGCTGTCACATGGTCCTGCACGAGAGCATAGGTTTCATAGCTGATGACGATGCCGCCTGGTTCTGCAACTGATTCAAGTCTGGCAGCGACATTGGCTTCGGCGCCGATGATTGTGTAATCCATGCGATCTTCGCTGCCGAAATTGCCGACATTGCAATAACCGGTGTTTATTCCCATCCTCGCCTGTAGCGGCTTTTCAAACCCGCGCCGTCGCCATTCCCGACTCAACTCGTCAAGGCGCTTTTGCATGGCAATTGCCATGTTTACGCAATCCAGCGCATCTTCCTTTGCACCGCGTGTTTCGGGATCGCCAAAGAACGCTAGAATTGCGTCTCCAATAAATTTGTCGACCGTCGCACCATGCTCATGAGCGATCTTGGCCATTTCTGTAAAGTACTCATTGAGCAAGGCCGTCAGTTCCTCCGGTTGCAACCGTTCGGTCGTGGCGGTGAAATCCTTGATGTCGGAAAAGAAGATGGTCAGCTTCTTGCGTTCGGTGGCAATCACAGCATCTTTCTCGCCGCTAAAAATGGATTTGTAGACCTGCGGTGAAAGGTACTTCGAAATCTTCATTGAAACGGCAGCAAGGAAGGAGTTTGCCTCCTCAAGCTCCGTGTTCATGTTCGAGAATTGCACCGCCTGACGCCATTGCAGGGCGAGGAATCCAAAGCCGGTCAGACCCGATAGTATGAAATAGATCAACAGATATTTGAACGAGAACAGATTTGCCGCAATTGGCTGGTCCAAAGTGATCGACTGGATGCCGCGCACATCGCCGACCTTCCAGTCCTTGCGTGGACTTTCCACATGAGAATTATGGCAAGCCACGCATGCCGCTCCCATGACTACCGGCACCGCCATTCTGATTTGCCTGTCAAATAGTGAGCCGCTTATTTCAGTGATGCTGCTGCCCGGACGACCTGCAGTACGCAGTGCAGCAAGCGCGCGCTTTTCAAAGATATCTAGGCGGTGTCGTGCTCTGCCCTTGAACGGCTCATCTGAAACAAAACGATAATTGATCCCGTCAACCCGTCCGCCAATCACCTCACCCAGTTCAATTGAGAGTGTTGCGGGAATTGGAATGCCGCCTGGCAACTCCTCGTAATTATTGGCAGGTTGAGAAATGCCATGGTTTTCGAGCACCCGGCCAACCACATTGCGTGAATAGTAGCTACGGATATCAGAGATCATCAAATTTAGGTCGGTGGCCTGGCGTGACAGCGACTCATTCGAGAGATTCCGAAGATCCATCCACACGGATACCGGCAACATGATCAGGGCAAGGGCCACAATGACCGAGAACCAAACCGGCCTTTCCAGAAGTCGGCGACCGGCATCGTCAAACTTTTCCAACAAGTCGCGGCTGCTGTGGCCGTCAGCATTACCTTTGATTTGCTTGGAATTTGTTCCGAATTTCACATTTGCACCCCGCTAGAGTCTGAGCCTATGCGTAACGAATAGATACAGGAAGTCTATGCCGGTCCCCATTTGTGGCGCGCAGCAGCCAAAGCACACAAACGCCCGGAAAGTGCATTATATGCAGTGCTTTTGGTCATCGTTGTCTAATCCGGGCGAACAAATTTGATCTTGAGTTTTCGGGAGTGTGTCGTCCGTGACAACATTTCGATGTCTGGTCAGGGTTCAATGGGGCCGAACGGCCTTGCCGATGGTATGACCGTACCCGGAGGGTTCACTGACATTGAAATTCGGCTTCATAGCGTAATTCAAGCTACGGAGACGGGCGTAGAACACGAGACGCGCCTTCACCTACGCCGCATGGCGATTGATAGTGCCAACCCTTCCCAGCAAGTCGCGAGGCATCTCGCGCGTGGACAATAGACGTGTTCTGAACGGCATCTTCCGGATTTTGATGTCGGGAAGCTCCGTGGCGCGATCTGCCTGAGCGCTGCAGTTCAGCCGATCCAATAAGGTGGGTGCGGACGTTTCTTTCCCGGCCGGCCGCGAAACTTCCAAGCTAAAATTTTAGATAATTGCGCCTCTCATTTTACGTAAATAGTTCTATTATTTTATTCAATGTATATATTTGTTTTACATAATTCACTCTTGTTTTTTACTTAATTTGTACTTCGGTTTTTTGCAAGAATTACATTTGTATCAGTCATGTTGGCGTCGAACGGGGAGACGTCATTATGAAATTTCAGGCAAAGAAACTGGCCTTTGCGGCCGTACTCAGCATGTCGGTTTGCGGACTGGCAGAATCCGCCTACGCGAAATCCACATTCATGAAGACCGGCGGGCGCACAACACAGCCGATTGGTCACTATGAGCTTTGCCAGCGCGATCCAAATGAATGCCGGCAGCGAACGCAGTCGAAGAGACCGATGAAACTGACGCGCAAGATTTGGTCGGCAATGGTCAACATCAACAACACCGTCAACGTCATGGTCGCGCCGAAGACCGACCTGGAAATGTGGGGCCGCGAGGAAATCTGGTCCTACCCCAAGCGCCAGGGCGATTGCGAAGACTACGTGCTGGAAAAGCGGTTGCGCCTGATGAAGGCCGGTGCGCCGGCCGGTAGCCTGCTGATCACAGTTGTCCGACAGCCAAACGGCGATGGCCACGCCGTGCTCACAGTCAGAACCGACCGTGGCGACTTCATTCTGGACAATATGCAACAGAAGATCCGGCACTGGACCGAAACGGAATACCGCTACCTGAAACGTCAGTCATCCCGCAATTCGGGCAGATGGGTTTCAATCAATGATGGGCGGGCCAACACGGTCGGCAGCATCGATTAACACACTTTATCCCGGTCGAGTCCCCACCCCCGTCCCCAAACGACCGGGCTTAGGAGCCGGCCCCATATGGGCCGGCTCCGATCCTTCCGAAAAAATTGATGCGGATTGAACCGCAGACGGTCAGACTTCGACCAGACCGGTGCGAAAACGCGATGCGTTTTGGACATAGTGCGCAGATGACCATTTCAACATGGCTATTGCTTTGTCGTCGAGCGATCGAACTGCCCTCGCCGGAGAGCCGACAATTAGCGAACCGTCGGGAAACTCTTTCCCTTCTGTAACCAGCGCGCCGGCGCCAACAAGAGAATTCTGGCCGATTCGCGCACCGTTGAGCACAATCGCGCCTATCCCTATCAGGCTGTTGGTTCCGACTGTACAGCCGTGCAGCATTGCGCGATGCCCAATTGTGCAACCTGGAGCGATGTCGAGTGGAAATCCCGCATCGGTGTGCATGACCACATGTTCCTGAATATTGGAGTCAGCACCTATCCGGATGGGTTCATTGTCGCCGCGAATCACCGTTCCAAACCAGATGCCGACATTGCGTCCGACAATGACGTTGCCGATGACAGCCGCATCGGGAGCGATCCAGCCGGTTTCCGGATCTTCGAACTCCGGCCGTTTGCCGTCCAGCTCATATACGGGCATGAAATCTCCTTAGTACCGACAGGCAAGTCGCAGGTGTGCTTCAAAATGTGCTTCGGGAGAACCGCCAACCAAGGTCGACAACAACAATCCCAGTCGCGGAAGCCCATACTATCGCAGTGGCGATGGCTGCAGCAATAGATACTGGGCCGACAAGCCCGCTTCGGCGTGCTGTGATAACGTCGTTCAGGAGCATATACGGCCCTGCCGTGACAACAAAAAACCACATGAATATCGGCCTGCTGCCGGATTTTATCAGCTGCCAGAAAGAAGCGGGCCGGTCATATAGAAGTTCACACAGCGAGGCTGTCAGACCTGACACTACAATCCCGGTCAAAAAAGCAAAACCATACAGCTGCCAGAAATCCATCTTTACGTCCCGTTTACCATGTTGGCCCCAAATTGAGGTCGATAAATCGGGTGCAAATTGCATGCCGGAAATCTGACCTGTTCTGGGACAGCTCTGCGGTAAATTAGGTCCAACTATGGAAGCAGCGGAAAGCAGTGACATTCAACCGGTCGGCAATCAGTTTGTCATCCGGGTATTTGTCGTGTTTGCAGCACTGGCATTGATCTCCCTGCTGCTCAGCCTGGCGGGCAAATACCTCGGCCACACAATCCAGATGGCCGGACACAGCAGTAAGACTGCCATTCATCAAATCCACATCGGTAACAATACGCTGGCCGTGCCGGCCAACATGATCCGTTTCGACCGCCAACGCGGAGACGGCGTGTTGCCCAAACTCGATCTCTATCTCCGATGGCCCGATTTGTCGGGTTATAGCGATCAGGCCAGAGATGATTTCAACCATGTTGGTGGCTCAAAGAGAATCCTGTTTCTTTCGTTTCAGGAACGCAGCATGTCCCGCGACATGACCGGAAGGCTCAAGCCCATCTATCAATCCTTGATCACAAAACCCGAGTCAGCCGGTCCAGCTGGTCTAACGGTTTATCGGTTCAAACCGATCTCGGGCTATGCAGACGAGGTCCTTGTTGTTGGAGAACGTGACAACGCCCCGCCCTTTGTCGCTCGTTGCCTGGACGAACAAGCCGAAAAACAGGTCATGGCCGATTGTGAGCGCGACATCCATTTCGGTGACGAACTCAGTCTGCTGTATCGGTTTCCGATTGAATTGCTCGGCGAGTGGCGCACCCTCGATGCCGCGGTTCATTCGGTAGCAACGCAATTCCTGCAAGGGAATTGACGGCTATTCCAGATCGATATCAAGAATCGCCATCGAGAAATTATAGGACAGTTCACCCTCATCTTCGTCGCGGAAGACAATTCCAAGGAATTCCTCGCCCACGTAAAGTTCAGCCGAGTCACTCTTTTGCGGGCGCGCTTTGACCTGCAGGGCAGCATTTTGAAATGTGCGTTTGAAAAAGGCGTCGAGCTTCTGCAATTCATCGTGGTTCAAGGGGCGTCTCCCGGAGTTTCATGACCTGATCGTCTCCGCTATCCTCGAATCGCCAAAACGGTCCTGATCGTTGCTCTGCACATATCGGGGCGGATAACCGATGTCCACCTGTCAGCGCTTCGGATGTGCGTGTGTACACCGACCGGCTTCTGCCACGGCTCAATCGGCCCTGTAAAGCCCCGAGAATAGTGGTTGGCTCAAAGCTGAAAAATCTGTCAGCGGATGCCGGTGGCGCCGTCAGTACTGGAAATCAGTTGATCCATTGCCCTTGAAGGTTCGTCGCAACCGGCTTCACCGACAACTCTCGCCGGCACCCCGGCAACCGTCTTGTTGGCCGGCACTGATGAAAGCACAACCGAACCGGACGCAACCTTCGAGCACTTCCCGATTTCGATGTTGCCCAGAATTTTTGCACCGGCACCAATAAGAACACCGCAGCGGATCTTGGGATGGCGGTCGCCACCCTTCTTCCCGGTACCACCCAGAGTTACTCCGTGCAGAATTGAGACATTGTCTTCCACCACGGCGGTTTCACCCACGACAAGGCCGGTCGCATGGTCGAGGAAAATGCCTTTCCCAAGCTGTGCTGCCGGATGAATGTCGGTTTGGAAGACGCTGGAGGAGCGGCTTTGAAGATACAGCGCAAAGTCGCGCCGTCCCTCGCGCCACAGCCAATGGGCCAGCCGGTGGGTCTGAAGGGCGTGAAACCCCTTGAAATAGAGCGCGGGTTCTAAAAACCGATAGCACGCCGGATCGCGATCAAAGACAGCCTGAATATCGACGCGCAGGGCTGCCGCCGTCTCCGGCTCAGACTTCGCCATTTTCTGGAATGCATGACGAATCAGGTCGGCACTGACCTCAAGATGATCAAGCCGTTTTGCTACACGATGGACAACTGCTTCTTCAAGCGTGTCGTGATTGAGAACCGAGGCGTACAGAAACGCAGCCATCGCCGGATCTGCAGCCGCCGCAGTTGTCGCTTCCTCGCGGATTGTGTCCCAAATCGGGTCGACCGGATTGATGTTCCCGGCAGAAGCGATGCGTTGACCTTTCATGGCAGACCTCCTGAGTATCCGCGTATCGGTTCATCGTGCCATTGACGGGGCAAAAGCTGCCATCCATCGTGACACAAGCTCTTAACATAGGTGACTGCAGGTCGCTATTGAACCCAATTTTCTTGATCTATCGATGAAATGGCATGAAATCATGACGACAGCCCTAACGAAGGACGAAAAACAACTTCAGGTCTCGTCCGACGGGCCGGTGACCACGGTGACCATCAACCGGCCCGAAAAGCGGAACGCGATCGCACAGGCGATGTGGCGTGAACTTCCCCGGATCATGGCGAATTTCGAAAACGACAGCAGATCCAGGGTGTTGATTCTTAACGGACGTGGTTCCGATTTTTCCGTCGGGGCCGACATCAGCGAATTTGATGATCTGCGCCGCGACTCGCAGACAGCCCGTGATTATGAACAGGCCAACTCGCAGGCATTTTCTGCGTTCAGGCATGCCACGAAGCCAACAATCGCTGCTATCCGCGGCAACTGCCTTGGCGGCGGCTTCGGACTGGCCGCCGCTTGTGATTTGCGCATATCCACACCGGATGCGGCGTTTTCCGTCCCCGCAGCAAAGCTCGGCCTGGCCTATCCACAAGATGCCATGATCGACATTGTCGGTTCCCTCGGGCTGCAAATGGCAAAATAC
This sequence comes from Hyphomicrobiales bacterium, assembly GCA_021775495.1. Taxonomy (GTDB): domain Bacteria; phylum Pseudomonadota; class Alphaproteobacteria; order Rhizobiales; family Rhizobiaceae; genus JAJFHT01. The sequence continues at coordinate 7,393 of JAJFHT010000261.1, forward strand.
CTGATCTTCAGCGCCACGCGTATAAATGCCGAAGCCGCACATGGGGCAGGCTTTCTGCTTGAGGTGATAGAGAGTGACCGGTTTGATCAACATATCGCGGAGCTGGCGCAGACCATTGCGCAAAATGCCCCGCTCAGCATCAAGGCCTCAAAGGCGGCAATCGCGGCGACGGTCAGTCGGACACCCCGCGATATCGAGGTGGCAAAGAAACTGGGTTCGCTGACATTTGAAAGCTGCGACTATGAAGAGGGCCGCAAAGCCTTTCGAGAACGTCGCAAACCGGTTTTCAACGGAACATGATCTGATATGCGCAGTCCGGGAACGATACTCAGGCCGCTTTGGTTCCGGTGAGGAATTCAAGGATCGCGTCGCAGAATATGTCGTTCTTGTCGCCGGCTACCATATGCCCTGCTCCACCGATATCGATGTAGCTGGCGTTGGGCGCTAGAGAGACGAATTCACGGGCATGGTGATCGTGTACGAGTTCCGATTGCATACCGCGGGTCAGCAGGATCGGCAAATGCATGCTGGGAACTCTCGACATGAGATCGTCCATGAAGGCGGCTGTACCCGAGTTGATGCCAGTCTTGCTTGTAATGAACGCCGGGTCCCAGTGCCAGCGGTAACGCCCGTCGGGACCAAGACGCAGATTTTTGCGCAATCCGTCGTGGGAAGTCGGGCGCCGGCGGTTCGGCAGATATTTCGCAATCGCGGCGGCTGCCTCATCGAGAGAGGCAAAGCCCTCCTCCATACGCTCTCCCATGAAGCCCTGAATTTTCGCAACGCCGTCGGGATCCATGCGGGGCGTTATGTCGACAAGCGTCAGGGCATTCAACAGCGGCCCGAACCTTGCTTCTGCCGCAAGAGTCGACAGACCGCCAAGTGACGCACCAACAGCGGACGGATCGGTCTGATACCTTTTTCGAACTGACCGTGTGATTGCAACCACATCCTCACAGTAATTGTCGAAAGCGTAGTTTCCACTTGAAACCCACTCGCTTTCGCCATGGCCACGCATATCAACGGTGATGGCGGTCATCCCGCATTCCGCAAGGCGTCTGGCTGTGTTGTCCCAGGCATGCCTGGTCTGTCCACCACCATGAAAAAACAACACCGGACGATCGGAATTGCCCCAAATATCGGCGACCAGCCGATTGTTTTCATGGCCGATGAATTCGGTACGAACAGCTTTCACTACAACGCATTCTCCGCAAGAAATTCCAACGCCCGGGCTTTGAACAACCGATCGCCAACCGCAAGCATGTGATCCCGCCCCGGAATATCGAACGAGACGGCATTCGGCATCAGTGCGGCAAGTTGACTGGCTGATCCTGAAATTTCATCCAGGGTGCCCGCCGCTACCAGGGTTGGCTGGCTGACGGTTGCGATATCCCTGGCCGACACCAGTTGACGGGATGATGCGATGCAGGCGGCCAGCGCCTCCCTGTCGCTTGATGTCTGATCGGCAAACGCCCGGAACATTTTGCCCCGCGGATTTCCGATCGTCGAAGGATCTGCGGCCAGCAGTGCCTCGGCGATGACATCCCAATCTCCGACACCTTCAACCATTCCCAGCCCTAGACCGCCAAAAATAAGGCTATGAACCCGATTGCCATGCTCCATCGCCAGGAACGCTGCAATACGCGCACCCATCGAATATCCCATGACATGGGCGCGCTCGATGCCCGTATGCGCCATCAGCGCCAACGCATCGCCCGCCATAAGAGATGGGTGATAGTCGGCGCTCTGATAGCTTTTTCCCGACGCGCCATGCCCGCGATTGTCAAATGCCAGAACGCGGTATCCTGCATCCGACAGGGTTTTGACCCAACCCGGACCAACCCAGTTGACCGCGTGGGTGGACCCGAAACCGTGGATGAGCACAATCGGCGGGCCGGTTCCCTCATCGATGAATGCGATATCAATTCCGTTGTTTTGAAAAATCGGCATGGCGCTAGTGTGGTCGAAATTAACAGCCGGCCTCACTCTCCTCCTGCGATCGCGTCTACGACCGGATGCCGAACCTTTGCGCCAACCGCTATACCGTTCTTCCCGGTAATTCCAGCATTGAGTTCCAGAACGAAACGCGTTTGCGTCTGCGGCGCGACAATATCCAGCGAATGCGGGGTGGCCTGGCGGATTGCGTTTATCCTGCCATCATCTCCAATAAAAACCATATCGAGCGCGATGTAGGTGTTTTTCATCCACATTGCGACCTGGCGGGTCTCGCCAAACTCAAACAGCATGCCATGATCGGCGGGCATGCTTTTGCGAAACATCAATCCCTGTTGCCGTTCAAACGGCGTATCGGCAACTTCCACGCGGAAACTGATTTCCGTCTCAAAGGTGCTGATCACCAGATCCACCGGATCCGTTTCCAAAACCATTGCGGTGCCGCTTTGAGCCAAAGCAGCCGATAACGGGCCGTACACCGCGGCCAAAAGCATGACAAACAGCAGATTTTTCTTCAAAGGCAGCCGCCGCGCCAAAAAGCAACTCGAACGCCGTTCAATGGGACGCCGGGAGGGTCCCGATATCCGGGTGGATTTCGGCAGCCATGAGCCCCTTGTCGCCGCGGCCGAAACGGACAAGAACAACCTGCCCCGGTCGAAGTTCGGTCAACCCGTAGCGCCTCAGCGTTTCCATATGGACAAAGATATCTTCAGTGCCTTCGCCGCGTGTCAGGAAGCCGAAACCCTTGGTCCGGTTGAACCATTTGACCAAAGCACGTTCGAGACCACTTGCCGGCTCGACCGCAATATGTGTCCGTTGCTCCTGTTGCTGGGCCGGATGAACTGCCGTGGTCATATCCATCGACAGAACCCGGAATGCCTGAAGTCCCCGCTCGCCCTGCTGGACCTCACAAACGACACGAGCACCCTCGAGAGCGGTCTGGAAACCATCCCGCCGGAGACACGTCACATGCAGCAAAATATCCCCAAGTGCGGCATCATCGGGAACAACGAATCCATACCCTTTGGCAACGTCGAACCATTTTATGGCACCGCTTACTTCGATCAGCCCCGCACCCTCACCGGTCACATCAAGACCAAGAGTGTCGGTTACCGCCCCTATTTTGCCCTCCGAAGAGGCCTTTTCCCCCATGTCGAACGCACCTTCCGTAGACGTTCATTCGCACTGATTCTTACACACAGATTAACATTTGCGCTTCGAGCAAGCGCAAGTCCTGATTTGCGAAATAATACACTGCAGCGCAAAACAACCTTTGCAGTGCGGTATCTGCGCACCACTTGCGTCATTACACGCTTTATTGGCATTCGAATCGCGTTAGAACGGCGTACATCTGAAATTCTCAAAAGGAGGCACCGCCACCATGCGCTATCTTCACACTATGGTTCGCGTTCAGGATCTCGAAGAATCCCTTGATTTTTATTGCAACAAGCTTGGGCTGGAAGAGGTCCGGCGGCACGAAAGTGAACAGGGACGATTCACATTGGTTTTTCTGGCAGCACCCGATGACAAGACCCGGGCGATCACCGAACGAGCACCACTTTTGGAGCTGACATACAACTGGGACCCGGAAAATTACCAGGGCGGCCGGAATTTCGGTCATCTCGCTTATGTTGTGGAAAACATCTACGAGACGTGCCAGCAGCTGATGGACAACGGCGTAACCATCAATCGGCCGCCGCGCGACGGCAATATGGCCTTTGTTCGATCCCCCGACGGTATTTCGATAGAATTGCTACAAAATGGCGACGCATTGCCCGCGCAGGAGCCCTGGGCCTCGATGGAGAACACCGGTAGCTGGTAAATATTGCTGAACGCGGTCACCGTTGCTCCAGGTAATCGGAGCAACGGATTGGCGGGAGGAACTCCATGAAAGACGTACTGGTTGAGCTTGAACGCAGGCGTTCGACAGCAAGACAAGGCGGTGGAACGGTACGAATCGATGCCCAGCACAAGCGCGGCAAACTGACTGCTCGGGAACGCATCGACGTCTTCCTTGATGAAGGTTCGTTTGAAGAGTTCGACATGTTTGTCGAGCATCGATGCGCCGATTTCGGAATGGAGAACAACAAGATAGCCGGTGATGGTGTCGTGACCGGTTGGGGTACGGTCAACGGCAGGACCGTTTACGTCTTTGCCAAGGACTTCACGGTATTCGGCGGTTCGCTGTCAGAAACCCATGCGCAAAAAATCATCAAGGTCCAGGACATGGCCCTGAAAAACCGCGCTCCGATCATCGGATTCTACGATGCCGGCGGCGCGCGGATCCAGGAAGGTGTCGCGGCGCTCGGCGGTTATGCCGAAGTTTTTCAGCGCAACGTTCTTGCCTCCGGCGTCATACCGCAGATTTCCGTCATCATGGGTCCTTGTGCAGGAGGCGACGTCTATTCACCGGCCATGACCGACTTCATCTTCATGGTGCGCGATACGTCCTACATGTTCGTGACCGGGCCGGATGTGGTCAAAACCGTAACCAATGAGACCGTCACCGCTGAAGAACTGGGTGGCGCGTCGATCCATTCGACCAAGTCATCGATTGCCGATGGCGCGTTCGACAATGATGTCGAAGCACTGCTGCAGATGCGCCGGCTGATTGATTTGCTGCCACAGTCCAATACCGCCGAGATCCCGCAAATCGACAGCTATCAGAGTATCGAGGAACCGGACCAGTCGCTTGATCGACTGATCCCCGACAACACACACAAACCCTATGACATCAAGGAGCTCATCCAAAAGACGAGCGACGAAGGCGATTTCTTTGAAATACAACAGGATTTTGCCAAGAACATTGTCTGCGGACTGGGCCGGGTCGAAGGCCGGACAGTAGGATTCGTTGCGAACCAGCCCATGGTGCTCGCAGGTGTCCTCGACAGCGACGCCTCACGCAAAGCGGCAAGATTCGTGCGGTTTTGCGACTGTTTTGGCATTCCGCTGGTGACATTTGTTGATGTTCCGGGGTTTCTGCCGGGAACCGATCAGGAATATGGCGGTCTGATAAAGCACGGCGCAAAGCTTCTCTTTGCCTATGCAGAAGCGACCGTTCCAAAGGTCACCGTGATAACGCGCAAGGCGTTTGGCGGCGCCTATGACGTGATGGCGTCAAAACACCTTCGCGGCGATATGAACTATGCATGGCCAACCGCCCAGATCGCTGTCATGGGTGCCAAGGGCGCCGTTGAGATCATTTTTCGCAAGGACCTGGACGATCCGGAAAAGATCGCAGCGCACACCAAGATGTATGAAGACCGGTTCCTGTCGCCTTTTGTGGCGGCGGAGCGTGGATACATCGACGAGGTCATCATGCCGCATTCGACACGTCCGCGGATCGCTCGGGCGCTGCAAATGCTGCGCAACAAGACACTCAGCAATCCCTGGAAGAAGCACGACAATATTCCGCTTTGAGTAGCGGAGCGCTGTTCTTCAAATAGCAGACCTACCACCACCGGTCAGGCTGAAAACGGCCGGCAGCCTGTTCCAGAATATGGGCCCCTTTGTAGAGAGTCGCCTCGTCAAACGGTCGTCCGATAAGCTGCAAACCAAGCGGCAGGCCATTGGAATCAAGGCCCGCAGGCACAGCAATTCCCGGCAATCCCGCCATGTTCACGGTCACAGTGAAGATGTCGTTCAGATACATCTTGACCGGGTCGGCCTGCATATCCTGATCGGCGATGCCAAAAGCGGCGGACGGCGTCGCCGGCGTCAAAATGGTGTCGATCCCATCGGCAAAAACATCCTCGAAATCTCTTTTGATCAAGCTGCGGACCTTCTGCGCCCGCAGATAGTAAGCGTCGTAATAACCGGACGACAGAACATATGTCCCGATCAACACCCGCCGCTTGACCTCCGCACCAAACCCGGCGGCCCGGGTTTCCTCATACAAATCAATGATGTCCTGACCGGGCTGCCGAAGTCCGTATCGCACTCCATCGTAACGGGCCAGATTGCTCGAGGCCTCGGCCGGCGCGACAATGTAGTAGGCGGGAAGTGCGTATTTTGTATGCGGCAGGGATATATCGACGATTTCAGCTCCGGCATCGCGCATCCAGTCAATGCCCTGCTGCCACAATTGTTCGATCTCGTCAGGCATCCCGTCCATCCGGTATTCCCGAGGAACGCCGATCTTCATGCCGCGAATCGATTGTCCGAGCGACGCTTCGTAATCCGGCACTGCGACATCAGCCGAAGTCGTGTCCTTTTCGTCCACCGAGGCCATCGATTTCAGCATGATCGCGGAATCGCGAACATCCCGGGTGATCGGACCGGCCTGGTCTAGCGACGAGGCAAAAGCCACAATGCCCCATCGGGAACACCGGCCATAAGTCGGTTTGATGCCGACGGTGCCGGTTAAAGCGGCCGGCTGCCGGATCGAGCCACCGGTATCAGTTGCCGTCGCCCCTGCGCAAAGATGGGCGGCGACGGCAGCAGCCGAACCGCCCGACGACCCACCGGGAACCAGGTCGATGTTTGATCCCCGCCGCCTCCAGGGGTTCTTTACCGGACCGTAGTAGGAGGTTTCGTTCGACGAGCCCATGGCAAACTCGTCCATATTCAGTTTCCCCAGCATCACCGCCCCGTCGGCCCACAGATTGGACGTCACCGTCGATTCATAGCGCGGCTTGAAACCGTCAAGGATGTGGCTCCCGGCCTGGGTGTGCACGCTTTCAGTGGCAAAAAGGTCTTTTATCCCGAGGGGAATACCCTCCAGTGTACCAGCTTCTCCCCCGGATAGCCGTTCGTCCGATCTGCTTGCCATTTTTCTGGCTCGCTCGTGCGTCACCGCGATATAGGCATTCAGATCAGCGTTGGCCGCGTCAATGACCTCCAGATAGGCGTCAGTAAGCTCAAGCGCGGTGAGTTCGCCACTCTTCAACTTGTCACGTGCTTCAGCAATGGTAAGGGCGGTCAATTCACTCATCGTTCGACTTTCCAGAACAATCAGAAACACCGGGGACTCCGGTGTGCGGGGCAATTGCCGGAGGACTATTCAACAACTTTTGGAACAAGGAAAAAGCCGTCTTCATTCATCGGAGCATTGGCGATGATATCGTCGGCTTTGCCGCCATCGGTCACTACATCCTGACGCTTTTTCATATCCATCGGAATGACCGAGGTCATCGGTTCAACACCGTCGACATCGACTTCGTTGAGCTGCTCAACAAAACCCAGAATGACGTTCAATTCGCCGGTCATGCGTTCGGCATCGGAATCGGTTACCGCAATGCGGGCCAAATGTGCGACACGTTTCACGGTGTCGAGATCAACAGACATCAAGCGCTCCGGATTTCAGGAATGTTGCCCGCCTATACCGACCGGCAACCGCGAGTGCAACATCGAAGCACGTCGCGGCGCGCAGCCGGGAAGCACACCTTCAAAGATCGACGGCAGCGCCGACTTCCGGAACGATCACGGTCGCCGGATTGCCCTCCATTCCGGACACGAACTTCTCGGCTGTCGGATCAATCAGCGGAAATGTCGCGTAGTGACAGGGGATGACCGTGTTGAAATTGAAGAATCGCCGGCACGCCAGCGCCGCAACAGCGCCGCCCATTGTGAATCGATCGCCGATCGGCACCAACCCGATATCGGGTGCGTGCAACTCATTGACCAGCGCCATATCGGCGAAAATGTCGGTATCACCCATGTGATAAAGCGTCTTGTCGTCAGGAAAGTGGAGCACGAGCCCTGCCGGATTTCCCAGATAAACGCCTCCGGTAGACGACGAATGCACCGCGTTGACAAACGTCGTGGTGAAGCCGTCACAGTCGACCGTGCCGCCATGGTTGGCTGGGTTGATCTTGTCCTCCGCAACGCCCTTTCCAACCAGGAACATGCAGATTTCAAAATTCGCAACCAGCATCGCGCCGGATTGTTTGAGGATATCAACGGCATCTCCGATGTGATCATCATGACCATGGGTCAACAAAACATGCGTTGCCGCCTTGGCCGGGCCTTCCCAGCCGCCGTCCCAGGACGGATTTCCCGATAGAAACGGATCAATCAGGATGTTTGCTCCACCCGCCTCGATTCCAAATGCAGAATGTCCGTACCATGTGATTTTCATGTTGCGCTCCTCAACGTCGTCTGAAACGGAGAATAGAAGCGGGCACATGGTGCTACAAGAGCGGCACACCGATATCGCCTGAACCGGAGGGAATCTGTAATTGACCGCTATAACGATCGAACAGATTGGAGACCGGCTTGCCCCCGGGCGCACGCTGTGCGGGCTGGACCTTGGAACCAAAACAATAGGTGTTGCAATTTCCGACCGGAGCCTGTCCTTCGCCAATCCGCGTTCCGTTGTTCGGCGCCGCAAGTTCTCCGCCGATGCGGAGCAACTGCTTAGTCTGTTTGAAAAGGAAAATGTCGGTGCGATTGCAGTCGGTCTGCCGGTGAACATGGACGGATCGGAAGGTCCGCGTGCGCAGGCGACCAGGGCATTCGTCCGAAATATGGAAACAAAGACCGACTTGCCGTTTGTCTATTGGGATGAACGCCTGTCGACCGTGGCCGCCGAACGGGCGTTGCTTGAGCAGGATGTTTCGAGAAAAAAGCGAGCCGATCGCGTCGATTCAGCAGCAGCCGCCTTCATTCAGCAGGGCGTACTGGATCGGCTTCACGCACTTTCCGGTTCGCTCTCGCCGAAATAGTGGGTTTTTTGCCGCCTGTAGTAGGCCATCAATTGGCGACGGCGGCGAAATGCAAAAAGCGCGCCGATGAGTGCTGTGTCGAAAACGCATGCCTTGGCCAGCAATGCCGGTATCGTCTGTGGATTCACACCCAATATCTGACCGTATACATCGAATACCGCGTCATGAACCAGCCGGCTGAGCATCAAAAAACCGAAATTGATGTCGTAGAACGACAGGAAATA
>JAJFHT010000262.1 GCA_021775495.1 Hyphomicrobiales bacterium
AACTTTGAAGACCAGATCGTCGGCGGGGAGGGGTTCCATGCAATTGAAGATCAAGTCATGCGCATAGCGGCGGCACGGTCTGCAGCAGACGCAATGAACGTGCCGGCTTTCATCAATGCTAGAACCGACATTTTTCTCAAAACCCCGGCCACCGGACATGATCAACAGATGCTGGATGCAGCGCTGGAGCGCGCCAAAGCTTACGGACAGGCCGGTGCCAGCGGCTTTTTTGCACCAGGGTTGGTTGACGAGAAGCTGATCGAGCGTCTGTGCGCCGAGACCGCATTACCAGTGAACATCCTGGCAAGAACGGGCGGACCGGAAAAACATCGCCTGGCTGAACTGGGTGTTGCGCGCATTAGCCATGGACCGGGGCCATACCGGCAGATGATGGCCAATCTGACCGAAGCGGCCAAGGAAGCATTGGCGTAGACGCCCCACGATTTTTTCCGTCCAGGCCGCATTGCGGACAGGCGGGGAGCTGAAATCTGCCACATTCCCGGGCTGCGGCGGTCATCATTCTATTCAGAATTGCAATGGTGAAGCGACACGACTTGCCAGTAACGCATTTTGGTGGAAACATGCCGTTGAGGGCCTTTTAACAAGACCGACCCTTTAGCGATGGCCGCGACGGCCGGCTGCCGCCTCGAACGTATTGATTCAAGCGAGGAGAAGCCAGCCATGGGAGAAGCAAACGTACAAAGGCAAAAGGGGCCGAAGACAATTGCCATAGTCGGTCCCTTTTCAGGCGGCAAGTCGACGTTACTAGAGGCCATTCTGGCGCGGACCGGCGCGATTACCCGGCAATCCCCAGCCTCTTCCGGCAACATGGTCGGAGACAGTTCCCCGGAAGCCAAAGCGCACGGAATGAGTGTCGAGGCCGCGGTGGCAACGACCGAATTCATGGGTGAAAACCTGACTTTTGTAGACTGCCCGGGTTCGATCGAATTCGCTTTTGAGGCCGACCCGGTGCTTGCGGCATGCGATATTGCGGTGGTTGTCGCGGAGGCTGACGACAAGAAAATACCAGCCCTGCAACTGATCATGAAGCGGCTCGAGGACCACAATATTCCCGTCATTCTGTTTTTGAACAAGATCGACAAGGCCGCGGTGGGTATCCGTGACACGTTGAAACTGCTGCAGCCGGTGAGCGACAAACCGCTATTGCTGCGGCAGATTCCGTTGCGCTCGAACGGTGCGATAACCGGGTCCATCGATCTTGCCCTGGAGCGGGCCTACATCTACCAGCCACACGCGGAAAGCGAAGTTACCGAGATTCCCGATGAAGACAAGGCGCGGGAAGTCGAAGCACGTTTCGCAATGCTGGAAACACTCGCCGATCATGACGATACGTTGATGGAACAGTTGCTTGAGGACGTCGAGCCCCCGCAAGACGAGATTTTCACCGATCTGACCAGCGACCTGCGCAGCGGATCCGTCATTCCGGTATTGATCGGCACCGCAGAAACCGGAAACGGAGTGCTTCGGCTGCTGAAAACTATACGTCACGATGCGCCCGGGATTGAACAGACCCGCGAGCGGATGGGACTGACCGGCGGCAACGGAACAGTATCGAAAGTAATAAAGACCATCCATACGCCGCATGGCGGCAAGCTTTCCGTTGTGCGGGTTCTGGATGGAACATTGACTGACGGCGAGGAACTCCACGGTCCCGATGGAAAGACCATGCGTGTTTCCGGCCTTTATCGTTTGGTTGGAGTGGATCAGAGCAGGCTGAGCAAGGCTCAAGCCGGTGAAACCGTCGCATTGGGTAAACTTGAGGAAGCCAAGACCGGCGATACGCTGAGTTCGGCCAAGGGAACGGCAACGCTGGCAAACCTGGCCGAGCCACCCCAGTCAGTGTTCTCGGTCGCAATCAGGCCGAAGGAACGAAAAGACGAGGTTCGCCTGTCAACGGCGCTTCATCGGCTGTGTGAGGAAGATCCGTCCTTGACCGTCGTCCAGCATCAGGACACGGGGGAGACCGTTCTGCAGGGCCATGGCGAGATGCATTTACGGGTGGCGGCAGAGCGGCTCGCTGGGAAGTACCAGATCGCCATCGAAAGCCGCGAACCTGACATTCCCTATCGCGAAACGATCACCAAGGGTGTCACAAAGCGGGGGCGCCACAAGAAACAATCCGGGGGCCACGGACAGTTTGGTGATGTCGTGCTCGACATCAAACCGCTGCCACGCAGCAGCGGATTTGAATTCACCAATAACATTACCGGAGGTGTTGTTCCGCGGCAGTATATTCCATCGGTTGAAACCGGCGTGCGCGACTATCTGAATGCCGGTCCGCTGGGCCTTCCCGTCGTCGACCTGGCGGTCAACCTTTCCGATGGTTCGCACCACAGCGTCGATTCGTCCGACATGGCGTTTCAATTGGCTGGCAAACTGGCGATGCGCGAGGGGATGGCCGAATGCAGACCGGTTCTGCTTGAGCCGGTGATGAAAGTGGAAATCCAGACGCCATCGAGCTCCACCGCAAAAATCACCGCTCTCATTCCACAGAGGCGAGGCCAAATCCTGGGATTTGATGCACGTCCGGGGTGGCCGGGCTGGGATGTCGTCGAGGCGATGATACCTCTGGCCGACATGCGTGATCTGATTGTGGAATTGCGTTCCGCCTCGGCCGGTGTTGCCAGTTACAATTCAGAGTTTGATCATATGGCCGAGCTAACGGGCAGGCGATCCGATGAGATTGTCGGGGCGCTGAAAAAGGCCGGATAGCGCTGCAGCCGGATGCGGCCGGCAACTTTACAATTCTTTACGCTGACGAGAAACGGTCGCAACATTGGGTTCCTAGATTGTCTGCATGGCCAAGAGGCCAGAACAGAGATCAAAAGGAGCCTGCCATGAACCGCGAAGATCAGAACCTCAACGAAAATTCACAACCGAAAAAGCGCAATCGCAGATATATCATTGCGGCTTCCATCATCGCACTTGGACTGACCGGCGCGGCAGGTGCCCAGGCACTGGCGCAGAGCAAGACGTTCGAGCACATCACTGTTGCAGCCAAATGGCAGGGCGGCGGATGGCGTCATAGCGAAATGAGCGCCGAGGAGATGGGCAAACATATCGAGCGCATGGTCAAACATCTGTCGATCGAAATTGATGCGACAGACGAGCAGGAAGCGCGGTTGATCACCCTGGCCAAAAGCCTTGCCGCTGACATGATGCCGGTCAAAAAGGACATGCGTGCAGCGGGCAAGGAGATCCAAAACATACTGACCGCTCCGACAATCGACCGGACCGCCCTTGAGAGCCTGCGCACAGCGCGCATGGCGCAGATGGACGAAATCAGCAAGAACCTTTCAACCGCGCTTGCCGATGCCGCGGAAGTGCTGACTTCCGAGCAGCGCCGTATCGTGGCAGAGCGAATTGAGCAGTTCCGCGGCATGCGGGGCAGGTGGCACCGCGGCTGACCTCGTCTTGACGCCGGGTTGCGGTTAGTCTGAAAACTGAATCAATAGACTCCCGCAACCCAGCCGAAGGCCGTCAATGACAAGCGAACGCATATTGCTGATTGAGGATGATCCGCGCCTCGCCGGGATGGTCAAGGACTATCTCGGCGAGGCAGGATTTCTGGTGTCTATCGCACCGACCGGCCTCGAGGGCGTACAGCAGCAGAAACAGGGCAAATTCGATGCTGTGCTCCTGGACCTGATGCTGCCTGACATAGACGGGCTGGAAGTCTGTCGCCGGATCCGCAGCCACGATGATATCGCGATCCTGATGCTGACGGCCAAAGGCGACGCAATGGATCGGGTCGTCGGCCTTGAGCTCGGCGCCGATGACTATCTGCCGAAACCGTTTGAGCCGCGCGAGCTGCTGGCTCGCCTGAAAGCCATTCTTCGCAGGGGAAAATCCGGCCAGCAGGGCGAGGTCCTGCATCATGGAAGGCTCGAGATCGATACCGGTGCGGTTGAAGTCCGCCTTGATGGCACGCCCAAACCGTTGACCACCTATCAGTTCAAACTGCTTGAAATTCTCGCCCGTTCCCAGGGGCGCGTGTTGTCGCGCGATGCGATGATGGACAGATTGAAAGGTGAGGCGCTGGAGGCGTTCGACCGGTCGATTGACGTTCATATCTCGCGGATCCGATCCGAAATCGAGGATGATCCAAAGCACCCGCGGCGGGTCATTACAGTCCGCGGTGTCGGCTATGTTTTCGCCAGCACGCAGGATTGAACCTTGAGACGGCTCTATCACCAGATTTACCTGACCATCATTGCCAGTCTGATCATGGTTGTCGTGGTACTCGGAATACTTTGGCAATTCGGCGCACGTGACAGGTTTGATCGCGATATTTTTGAGGCAGCCGAGAATCTGGCAGCGCTCTCGCTACCGGCGGCCGATGCGTCGGATCTGGAACAGCAACGCGCAATTCGACGTCTTTCCGAAGCATTGGGCGTGGATATGCGACTCTTTTCCTCCGATCTGAAGCCGATTGCAGGATGGGGAGAAGTGCTTGAAGCGCCTGATCCAGACCGGCTGCAAAGTGGCCGGGCAGGGGGCTTCGGACCGAGAGCATGGAACATCCGGCTTGCCGATGGGCGGTGGCTGGTCGTCGATGCGGAGCGGGACGGACCGCCGCGTCGCAACCCACTTTTCGGAATGGCAATGTTTCTTGGCGGAATCGCCCTGGCGGTCGCCCTGGGGGCCTATCCATTCGTGCGCAGACTGACCAGGAGGCTGGAACGGTTGCAGGTGGGTGTCGAACGTATCGGAACCGGCGATTTCACCACACGGGTCAAACCGGAGGGCAGGGACGAGGTCGCGCAATTGGCAAGCAGCTTCAACGAAGCTGCCGAGAAGATTGAGCAGCTGATGGGAGCCCACCGCCAATTGCTGGCCAACACATCGCATGAGTTGCGAACCCCGCTGGCCCGAATTCGCCTTGGGCTGGATCTTCTCAAAGGTGATCTCGATGAAGAGCGCCGTTCTTCCATGCGCCAGGATATCGCCGAACTCGATGAATTGATCGACGAGATTTTGCTCATGAGCCGGCTTGATGCAAAGGAGTCGACCTCACGAAAGGACGATGTCGATCTCCTGGCAATCGTGGCCGAGGAATGTGCCCGGTATAACGATTGTCATCTGCAAGGTGAGCCGGTGGTGCTGACCGGCGATCCACGCCTGTTGCGCCGGATGGTGAGAAACCTGCTGCAAAACGCCGAACTGCATGGCAGGCCACCGGTCGAAATCAGTCTGTCACTGCTTGCAGGTAAGGTTGTCCTCGACGTCGTTGATCATGGCACCGGGATCGCGGAATCAGATCGCGAAAAGATTTTCGAGCCGTTTTTCCGCGGAACCGATCGCCAAAGTGTAAAAGGCTACGGCCTCGGGCTTCCGATTGCGCGGCAGATTTCGCTCAGCCATGGCGGTGACGCCATTGCCACAACGACTAGCAAGGGTGCGACTTGTCTGCGAGTCACCCTGCGGGTGTAGGCGGATTTCGGTCAGGTGTTGGTCAGATCAGTCCCACTGGATCTGCTTTGGCCGTGAAGGCTGGTAACCTGTCTTCGCAAATAGCCATGAAGCATAGACCAGCACTGGAATCGCGATGGCGAACTCGCGGATCTCGGATAATGCATGTCCGTCAACCATGTTCGGACCCTGGATGAGGAAAACCATCTGGGATGATAGAAGCAACAGCGCCAACACCGCTGCACCGATCCGGTAGGCAAGCCGATGCAGAAAGGGCGAAACAGCCAGATCTGCAGCGATCAGCAACCCAAGAAAGAACCAGATCTGATAGGGAATGACGTTCCAGTCTTCAAACACCAGCCCGCACACGGGCAATCCGACAATCGCAAATGCTCGCGGCGGGACATAGAAAGACAGGCCCTTTGACCCACTCCGGGGGTGTTTCTGCAAACAATAAGGCAAACTGACAAACAACAGGACAGCCGCCGAATAGTATACGAACTCTAAGAGGTACGTGTAAAGACCGCGCAAGTTGGCCTCGCCCAGCAGTCTGCCTTCAAACCGATCCGTGACTCCGAAGCCAAGCCAATGTTGTCCCCGGGACATCTCTTCGGCAAGAGTCAAGCCGACCGCCAGCGCCATTGTCGCGATGATAATGGCGCCCTTGATTCCAAAAATATTGCCCCGATTCTCCGTCATTGCGCGACGGGTGGCGAGCACCATGAAAAGCAGCGCTACGGCAAGGATCAGCTCTGTTCCGATGCTAACCGCTTGGGTTTGCCGTGCAGTTTCGATCAAAATTTCCGGGACGGCCAGCAACACGACGATGGCAGACAACAAGACAAACATGACTGCCGGAAAGGCGCGCCCGAAAATCGCCTGCTCGACAGGCAGTAACACGCCGGTACGAACGATTTCCCGACCGGGTTTCAGGCCAATAAACAGCAATGTCGCGGTGACCGCACATATGGCTGTTCTCGACCAGCCGAATGCCGTCCAGTCCGGCGGATATTTTTCCAGCAACGCATAACCGTGCCAAAGCGCGCCAAGCACGAAAAAGGCAAAGGCGATGGCAGTTGCGGCCGAGAGCGCAAGCAGCCTGTGCTGCCGCGCCGAACTGTACTGGATCATCCTCATAAGGATCTCCCGTCAATGGCGCCGCATCAACGAACGCTCCCCCCAAGCGTTCAGTTAACAAACCGTTAGCAAGCCTAAGGCTGTTCGCTCCGTAGTTCATCCGATATCGGTGTCTATGGTTACCGCGCAGGGTGGGAAAGCTCATCGGATCCTGTTGCCGGGATACCTCAAGGATCGGCAGTGACGGGAGGAATGAAATATAAATCAATGGCTTAAGGATCAAAGGCAGCTTGACGAAGCGGAGCAACAGCTTTTTCGCATCAGATCAGATCAGATCAGATCAGATCAGATCAGATCAGATCAGATCAGGTTTTTGTCCGACCGCCACGGCGACCGCGTCCCACTTTGGCATGAGCGTGGCAAGAATGGTGAAAACAAGTCCGAATGTGGCGACCCTTCGGCAAACCACTACGGCTCGCCATGTCGCTGGAGCCCACGACCGTTGCAATCAGGAACGCGGTGCCGTTCAGAGCCGCCGGCCGCTGGATCAATTGCAGGTGGTTTTCGTCTCAGCAATCGAAGGGACCAGACGCAAGGCCCGAACCAGAGGTGCGATCACCGGTCCGGTTTCGCTGCAGCCTCGCGGCAGCTCAACTCTTTTTTCCGGAGAATTGCCGGCCGCATCGGTGAGATGCCACGTAAGCACTTGAACATGTGGGCCGTCATGCCCGTTGCAGATTTCTCCGCGACCAAGTTTGTCGCGTGAACCGATCAGTGCTGCGCCAACTGACTCCTGAGCTTTGGCACGCAAATTACCGGTGCAAATCCGTCCATCAGCCAGCGCGATTTGCCAGGTGCGACTGGAGGTATCGACCTGGATCAACGTCGCCAGATTGGGATCTGTGATCGTGGTCTGCTCGAATACAACCTTGAAAGACGGAAGATCAGCGTAGGCCGTTTCAGGGTCCGCAAATTGGCCGGAATTGCGCCATACTGCGAATGTAGACGCACCGAGAAGCAGAACGGCGACGGGCAGGGCGGCCATGTTCACTCGCCTGCGGAACTGAGGGGTGGCATAAAACGCTGCCAGCAAACCGACAATGGCACCAACAATCAGGCCTGCGATTCCCGCCATCAGGATTATCGCACCTCCGGCCAAACCGGCATTTCTGGGCGTTAAAAGCCCTGCGCCTAAAAAGCCTATGGCCGTTCCGATAACGGCAAGCGATACGATCAAGGCGATGCGATGGAAAAGTTGCATGGTCACGCCGAGACTGTTGGTGGAAATGATGGCATAGGGTGCGAACCAAATTCGGTGAGGTTATCCGGGTTTGGACAGATGTCCGTTGAGAAGCGCTGCATCATCAACCAATGCCTCCGCAAACCAGTTTAGCAAGGAGCGCATCCGTGGGGACGCTGCCATGTCCTTGTGGGCGGCAACCCAGACGGCCGTGTTGAGCGAAACTGGAAACTGGCTGACGGGCACGAGGATATCAGAAAGATCGCCAACAAAACACGGCATGAGCGAAAGACCGAGCCCGGCTTCGGCGGCATTGCGCAGCGTCAGGAAGGAATCGGCCCGAAACACGATGGAGTCGGCAATCGTGGCTTCCTGCCATGCGCCGACAGGTGACCGCGAAAGCAGGTCCGAAATGCCAAGCCAGGAATGTGCTTGGTGTTCCGATGCGCGGTTTGCCTGTAAATAGGAGGGGGCGCCGTAAACCTTGAACGCCAGGCCGCATACCGCCTTGCCGACGAGGTCTTCAGAAAGTTCAACGGCCGGCCTGATCGTGATGTCCGCATCGAGGCGTGCAAGATCAAGCCGGTTGTTGGTCGACGACAGGTCAACTTCTACGCCGGGATGTTCCTCCTGCAATCTGCAGATATGCCGCATCAGGAGGAGTTGGCAGAACGTATCTGTCGATGTGATCCTTATCCGTCCCTCGAACGGTGACCCGAGCCCCTTTATCGACCGTTCCAGCTCTTCGACCGAGATCTCTATGGCACGAAGCGATGCCAGAACATGACGGCTTTCGGCAGCCAGAACATATCCGGTTGCGCGCCGCTCAAACAATTTGACCTGATAGGCTTTTTCAAAACTGGCGACGCGGCGCAAAACCGTTGCATGGTTGACGCCGAGATCACGGGCAGCCGCTGACAGGGAACCGCGTTTCGCGACAGCGAGAATGAATTGAAGGTCGTCCCATTTGATGTTGTGCGTCATTGCACAACTTTTCGTGAAAATTTCGGGAATAGCTAGCCCTATTTGCACATGGTAGAATTTGGCGGGTCGCAAAACAACAATCCAACCCCTCGGAGAGTTATTCATGAAGACGTTTTTCAAATCCCTGACGATTGCCGTAGGCGCCGCCGCCATGTTTGCCGGAATTGCTGCAGCAGACGGGCACCTCGAAGGTGCCGTGAAAGCCCGCAAAGCGTTGATGCAATTGTATGCTTTCAATCTTGGCCAACTTGGCGCGATGGCGAAGGGTGACGCCGACTTTGATGCCAAGGTCGCAGCTGCCGCCGCCAACAATCTGCTTGCAGCCGCAACGATGGATCAATCGGCCATGTGGCCGCAGGGCTCCGACTCGACGGCAATGGCTGGAAAAACAAATGCCAAAGCTGAAATCTGGACCACTTATCCCGCAGTTGCCGAAAAGGGCAAAGCGCTGGCAGAGGCCGCAACCAAACTTGCCGGAATGGTCGGTGATCTGGACGGTCTTCGGGCCGGGATTGGCGGTGCCGGTGGGGCCTGTGGCGGATGCCACAAGGAATTCCGCGAAAAAATCAACTAAGAACAAGCTCCAAACACCTGGGATGCGGTCGCAGGCCGCATCCCTTTGAATGCCGTGCCCGCAGTTGCACCGGCAATTGCAGGTTATTCCTGATATCCACGCGGGAGTGCTCAAATGCTGAAATTTGCGATATCTCTGCTGGCCGTTCTGTCTTGTGCAGCTATGGCACAGGCGCAGGAACCCAAGAGGGCGGTCACCCAGATAAAGGGTGATGTGTACCGGCTCCAGAACAATTTTCATTTTTCGATTTTTGTTGTGACGAAAGACGGAGTGATTGTTACTGATCCAATCAACTCAGACGCAGCGACCTTTTTGAAAAGTGAGATAGCCAAACTGACGAACGCCCCCGTCACGCATCTGATATACAGCCACAGTCATGGGGATCACGCTTCTGGTGGAGCAGAATTTGCCGATACTGCTACCGTTATTGCCCAACAGAATGCACCGGAGCAGATCGATGGTGTGCGTCCGACGATTCGTTTTTCCGACAAAATGCAGTTTGAGCATGGCGGTAAGTCGATTGAACTGACAGCACTGGGAAGCGGACACGGACAAGATCTCATTGCGATGGTGATCAGGCCCGAGAATGTCGCCTTTGTTGTGGACGCCGTCTCGGTCAACCGCCTGCCATTTCGCAATTTTCCCGGAACTGACGTTGCCGGGGTCATCCAGCAGATCAAAACAGTGGAAGCTCTTGATTTCGAGATTCTTGCTCCCGGTCACGGCTCAATGGGGACAAAGGCCGACGCTACGGTTCACCGCGAATATGTCGAGGGGCTGATGGAGGCCGTCAAAAGCGGTCTCAAATCAGGAAACTCCGTCGATCAGCTGGTTGAGAACCTTGATTTGTCGAAATATGCCGAATGGGGCAGCTACAACCAGTGGCGTGAACCAAACATTCGCGGCATGGCGAGTTGGCTGGAAAAGAGTGGTGCGCTTTAATCAGCCGCCTGGCATGGATGCGTGCAGTCGGATTCAGACTGCGAGCTAACTGGCCTAAATCGTTGATTGTTGGTCAGTTCTGCCGATTGCGTCCGCGCGACAGAGGTGGATCAATTCGTCGTAAAACAATCCACATCAATGCCGAAATGGCAACGATACCCGCGAATATTGGTGCTTCATTAGAACGCTTTCAACTGCGATAAATGGTCATGGCAGCAAACAGGCATCCTCGCCGTGACCTATGTGATTCTTGAACCCTGCATAGATGTGAAGGACGGCGATTGCACCGACGCCTGTCCGGTGGATTGCATCTATGAGGGCGGCAGGATGTTCTACATTCAGCCCGATGAATGTGTGAACTGCGGGTTGTGCCTCTCCATTTGCCCGGTTGACGCCATCGCCTGGGATGAGGAGATTCCACCCGAGATGAAACATTACGAGGACGTCAATCGAGAGTTTTTCGGGCCGCAGGTGACCGATTGGGGCGATCCGGGCGGATGGAGTGAGAAATTCACCACCGATCTCGATCATCCGCTTGTCGCAAGTCATCCGCCTCAGACGCCGCCGGTTGACTGAAACAAAAAGATGGGAGGCCCCTGTGCACGATAGAACAATTGCAGGTGTCGTAGCAGCCGTTCCAACTCCCATCGGTCCATCCGGCGAACCCGATACTGAGCGGTTCGTCGCGCATTGCCTCTGGGCGCTTGAAAACGGCTGCGACGCACTCAACGTTCTTGGTACGACGGGAGAGGCGAATTCGCTGTCGACCCGACAAAGGCAAATTGTCATGAAGGCGGCGGTCGGTCAGCTGGACGGTGACAAACTCATGGTTGGCACGGGATCGCCGGCAATCGAAACGACTGTGAATCTTACCCGGCTCGCACATGAGTTGGGTTTCAGGGCGGCGCTTGTCCTGCCGCCGTTCTACTACAAACCGATCTCCGATGACGGTCTTTTTGCCTGGTTTTCATATCTGTTGGAGGCAACGGCCGAAACGCCGATTGGCATTTATCTTTACAATTTTCCGCAACTCACCGGCATTCGCTTCTCACCGGAATTGGCGCGCCGCCTGATCAAATCCTATCCGGCGCGTATCCGCGGAGCCAAGGACAGCTCCGGCGACCTGGAGTACGCAGCCGCGTTGGCGAAAATCGCCGGATTTGAAGTGTTTCCGAGCAACGAGTCAGCGTTGTCACAGGCGGATTCGGACGGATTTGCCGGTTGCATTTCGGCGACCGTCAACATCGAACCGGGGCGTTCGGCCGAACTGTGGCGCGATCAACAGAACCCCGTCATTTTGCAAAATGTCAGGGCTTTGCGCGAAACCATTTCCAGCCAGCCGCTGATACCGTCGGTAAAATACCTCGTTGGACGAAGGAGCAGCGATCCGGTGTGGGAACGGCTTGTCCCACCGCATCTGCCACTTCAAGAAGAGCAAAAACAGGCTTTGATTTCCTCCGGGCTATTCTCCGGATAGGATTATTCCAACTCGTTATAGAAGCGATGAATGGCGCTGGACAGTTTGTGCGTGCGGGACCGCTCTGCTGCAAGTCTTGGAAGATCGGCCTTTGCCTGTTTTGAGAGCTCCTTGTTGGCGGCGGCAATATCGACCGTCTGCAGCTGTCCATCCTGCAGAATCCAGTTGCCGGCGACCACCAGCCCGGTGACATGGTGGGCGTTCATCCGGGTCATCAGAACCTCGGCTTCGTCAAGATCGTCAAACAGAAAATCGGAAGTCAGTCCGGCGTAGTCGATCACCACGAGATCCTGGTCGGCTGGCTGATTGACGACTTTTGCACCATTGGTGATTGCGGCGGCAAAAAGATCCGATGCCGTCAAAG
>JAJFHT010000263.1 GCA_021775495.1 Hyphomicrobiales bacterium
GTGATGTCCGTACCTTCGAAGGCGATCGTTCCGGATGTCGGTGCAATACGGCCGCTGATCAGGCTGACGAATGTCGTCTTGCCGGCTCCGTTGGGGCCGATCAGCGCCCTGGTCTCGCCGGTTTCCAGTGCGAAATCGACATGATCGACGGCGCGCAATCCGCCAAAACTGCGCTGCAGGTCCGATGTCTGCAACAGCGTCATGGCAGCCACCGGACAAATTTCTCACGCACCGTGCCAAGCACGCCTTTCGGCAAAAGCAGGATCATCAGCACCAGCGCCAGGCCGACAAAAAACAGATAGGCCGAGGTGAATTCGCTGGCGATATCGACCAGATAGAACATCGCCGCCGTGCCGAGGATCGGCCCAAGTGTCGTACCGGCGCCGCCGACCAGCGTCCACAGCAACGGCAGGATCGAATACTGGATTTCGGCAAACGCTGCACCGGTGTAACCGAACAGCAGCGCATAGGCGGCGCCGCCAATGCCGGCCACGGTGCCCGATGCGGTCAGCGCCAGCAGCTTGTAGGCAAAGATATTGTTGCCAAGCATGCGGGTGCGTTCCTCGTTCTCGCGAATGGCGATCATCACCCGGCCGGTCGAGGACGACACCAGATAGAGGCTGCCGATCAGACAGACGGCCAGCAGTACGAAAGCGGCATTGTAACGCACCACCGGGTCGGCAAGATCGAGCCCGCCGATCTGCCTCAGCGTGCGCTCGATGACAAATCCCTCATCGCCGCGCGTCACATTGTTGAAATAGAGAATGACCAGATAGGCGGCCTGCGAGAACATCAAGGTGACGATCATGAAGGCGACCCCGGCGGTGCGCAGCGCCAGGAGGCCGAACAGGCAGGACGCGAGGATGGCGCAGATTACGCCGACGAAGAAGGCGCTCGGCGCGGCGAATTCGAGCAGCCGGGCGGACATCCCGGCACCATACATGCCGGCGGAAAAGAACATGGCGTGGCCGAGGCTGAGCAGCCCGGTGTAACCGAAGGCGATATTGTAGCCGATGGCGTAGATCGCCAACACCATTATGCGCGCGGCAATGCCGTTGTGATAGGGCGGCAGCACGAATTGCAGCGCAAACAGGATGACCAGCACGCCGAGGTGCAGAACCAGCGCTCGGGGCGAGACGGAATTGCTCATCCCGGCGCCCGTCCGAACAGTCCCTGCGGCCGCAGGATCAAGACGCAGGCGACCAGCAGGGTTGCCAGAATTTTGGCCAGGATCGGGGTGAAGAACACCGAGATGATGCCGTCGCTGAGTCCGATGAACAACGCTGCAACGATGGTGCCGCGCAGGCTGCCGAGCCCGCCGATGATGACGACGATGAAGGACAGGAGCAGCGCTTCACCGCCCATCAGATAGTGTGCCTGGCGGATCGGCACGATCAGCACCGCGCCGATCGCCGCAAGCATTGCGCCGGCGGCAAACACACCGGCATAGACGATATCGACCGGAATGCCGAAAGCTTGAGCCGTCTCGCGGTCATATTGCGTCGCGCGCATCAGCAGCCCGAGTTTCGAACGGGTCAGCACGGCCCATGTCAGCGCCAGCACCAGGATGGCAAAGCCGATAACGACGATCTTGTAACCCGAATAGCCGAACCACGGGAACTGGATGCGGAAGACGATCGGCGCTTCCACCGGCCGTGCATCGGGGCCGTAAAAGGTCAGTGTCGCCTGCTGGATCATGTAGAGCAGGCCGATGGTGGCAACGATGGTTGCCTCGGGATTGTAGTTGATGCGTTTGAGGATCAGCCAGTCAGTGGCCGCCGCCAGTGCACCGACGGCAATGGGTGCAACGATGATGGCTGCCAGGAAGCTGACCGCCGCCGGACCGGGTACGGTTGCAGCGGTAAACCAGGCAATCACCGCGCCCAGCATGTAGAATTCGCCATGCGCGACATTGACGACGCGCATCACGCCGAACACCAGAGACAGGCCCAGCGCCGTCAGCGCCAGCACCGATGCGGTGACAAGACCCTCTAGGGTGGCCAGGAACAGGAACGGACCGAGATCCATGTTTTACGTTCCCCGGTACGTTCCTCCCGATGCAGGCCCTTAAAGCGCCTGCGTGGTGTAGTCGGCTTCCGGCTCGTAGAAGCCGTCCTCCAGGCTGGTGGTGTGCACTACGTCGAGCCGTCCGCCGGCAACCTTGGAAATGTGCTGTTTGCCGAAGGACTGGTGGATCTTGCCGTTGAACAGTTTTTCACCCTGCGGGTGTTCGCGGCTCTCGGCGATCGTCGTGATGGCTTCCATTGCCTCGATCAGTTTGCCGCGGTCGGCGGTGGACTGGTAACCGCTGGCTTCCATCGCATCCTTGATGGTGAACAGCGTTTCCCAGCAGCCGAACATGTGCGATGCAGTCGAGACATCCTTCGGATCGGCGGTGCTGGCGCCACTGTCATCGATGCCGACTGCCTTGCGGTAGAGGGCATCGTGGGCGCTGGAGTTGGCCTGCTTGTAACGCGGATAAGCCTCCCAGAAATGGCTGCCTTCGAGAAACTCCAGCCCGGGGCTGTTGATGTCGACGGCTTCGAGCGAATCGATGAAACCGAAAATCTCCGGTCGGTTGCTGCCGAAATGTTCGCCCATTTCCTTGACGAATGTCAGCACGCCCGGCCCGACCATGACGTGGTAGAGCACTTCGGTCGCCGACGGAATGCGCGGGAAATAGCGGGTGAACGAGCTTTCGGTCGGCGGGATCGGAATCAGCTCCAGCACCTCGCCGCCCTGTGCGGCAATCGCCTTGGAGAAGAAGTCGCGATGATCATGGCCGAAGGCAAAGTCAGGATAGACCATGGTGACCTTCTTGCCGAGATTCTGAGACACCCATGGCGCCATCGACGAAATCTGCTGGCGCACATCGGTAATGCCCGGCTGAAAGACGTAGCGGTTCAATCCGCCGGAAGCGACGTGATAACCCTCGCTGACGACGAAATAGGGCAGTTTCTGCTCGCCCGCCGCCGGTGCCGAACCAATCACCACATGAGAGAACAGCGTGCCGAAAGCGACATCGCAATTGTGTCTGGTAGCGAATTTTTCCACCACTTCGGCGCCGCGTTTCGGATCGGTGCCGTCATCCTCGGGAACGATCTCGACCATACGGCCGTTGATACCGCCCTCGTCATTGATCAGTTTCGCCGCGGCATTGGTGACGCGTTCGTACCAGCGGCCATAGGAAGCGCCGATGCCTGTGCGGTGTACCTGGAAGCCGATTTTGATCGGTTCGGAAGATTGAGCCTGGCTGTAGCGCACGAAGCCGGGAGCCGCGCTCAGCACCGCCGATGCGCCAGCGGCGGCACCTAGGCCCTTGAGTGCCGACCGGCGGGTAACCGAATTGACTGCAAGTCTGGATGGTTTTTGAATTTTCATCATATGCTCCCAATTGTCGTTTTTATGTTCCGCCGGTCGCTGAACAGTAACCAGAAATTGAATGCATGCAAACAAATTTTCTGGGCTCGTCAGGCGACCGTCGTGGCAAACTGATTTAAGCCCCAGCCGGCGCCGACAGCAACCACAAGCCGAACAATGTATATCCGACCATGACCAGAGCCAGCGGAAGTTGGCTAAGCACGGCATCATTGTCGCTGTCATGAAGGCCGAGCGACAGCCGGTGTGCCGTCAGCACGGCAAGCACGTGCCCGGCAACGATCGCCCCGGACTGGACGTTCCATATGACCGCCACATCTTCGGCAGTGTTGAGAAACGACGTGGTCACGGCGAAGGGCTGCAATGACAACAGGTCCCAGCCGAGACCGAACGGGTCGCTGAGTGCGGCCAGCGCATATTGTCCGTTGACCAGCAGCACCGACAGATAATGCGCCAGGTGGTAACCGAGAGAAATCGGAATGATCGAATAGATCAGCATGCCGGCGGTTTTGTGCAACGGCGGTGGCCGGCGGCACAAAATTCGGCCGAGCAGCAGGGCGCCGTAAAACCCGCACGACAGCAGCAACAACATGGAAATCAGGCCGAACGTATTGGCGCCGGTGACGGCGGAACGGCCCGGAAAGGCCAGCGGGTTGATACCGATCGCCGACATCCAGACAAACGTTTTGGAGAATCCGTCAAACGACACCGCGCTGAGCGTCAGCAGGATGAAGACCACGCCGCTGGCCGGCAGGGCTGAATGTTTC
>JAJFHT010000264.1 GCA_021775495.1 Hyphomicrobiales bacterium
AAGCGCTCGACGCCACCCCCGAAGCGGCGCAGTTCAAATGGCGCGCGACCAATGAGTGGATCAACGGCACCCACAGCCGGACGACCATCGATGGTTTTTTCGGTCTCGGCGCCGAACAGGCCCGCTCCAAAGCTTTCACATTCGATGCCGACCATCCGGAAGTGTTTGCGGCCGGAGACAACGGGGCCACCCCGGTTGAAATGGTGCTCTCCGGGCTTGCCAGCTGCCTGACCGCAGGTGTCGCATCTGTCGCCCAGACCCGCGGAATTCAGCTGCGCTCGGTCAAGGCTACGCTCGAAGGCGATATGGACCTGCAAGGCATTCTTGGCATCGACAGTGACGTCCGCAATGGCTTCGGCGCCATTCGCATATCGTTCGAAATCGATGCCGATGCCAGCGATGCCGATATCAAGGCGCTTGTCGCTCAATCGCAGAAGCGTTCGGCCGTGTTCGACATCGTCACCAACCCGACAAACGTCTTCGTCAGCGTTAACTGACCCTGCCGGACCAGCATAAGAAAGCGAGTGTCATGAGACACATCACGACCGCCATAATCGGTGCCGGGCAATCCGGGCTCGCCATGAGCCGCCACCTCAGCGCCCGTTCGATCGACCATGTGTTGTTCGAGCGCGGCGAGGTGGCCAATTCCTGGCGCAAAGAGCGCTGGGATTCGCTGACGCTGCTGACGCCGAACTGGCAAAGCAGGATGCCCGGCTACAGCTACCAGGGCGACGACCCTGATGGTTACAGGACAATGCCCGAGGTCATTCGTTTCCTCAACGAATATGCCCGCAAGACCCGTGCACCGGTGCTTGGCAACACGACCGTTACCTCGGTTCGTCAGTACCATGACGGATACGTTGTCACGACCAATGACGAGCAGTGGTATTGCCGCAGTGTCGTATTGGCGAGTGGCGCCTGCAATGTCGCAAATGTGCCGAAGATCGCGCAGGAACTGCCGACCCAGGTCAAAAGCCTGACATCGCTTGAATACAAGAATCCCGAGCAGCTTGAAGAAGGCGGCGTGTTGGTCGTCGGCGCTTCGGCGACCGGTGTCCAGCTTGCCCATGAAATCCGCAAATCGGGCCGCCCGACCATCTTGTCGGTTGGCGAACATGTGCGTGCGCCACGCGCCTATCGCGGCCGCGACATCAAATGGTGGATGGACGCGACAGGCCTGCTCGACTTGCGGTTCGACAAAATCGAGGATCTAAGCCGCGCACGCGACGTGCCCTCACTACAGATCGCCGGTTCGCACCTGCACGGAATGCTGGACCTGAACACGTTGAGCAAGGCCGGCGTGCAACTGGTCAGCCGGCTCGCCGGCATCAACAACACAAAGCTGCAGTTTTCCGGTTCGCTCGGCAACCTTTGCGCGCTCGCCGATCTGAAGATGAACCGTCTGCTCGATCAGATCGACGAATGGGCGGGTCAGAACGCATTGGAAAGCGAGATCGATGCGCCGCATCGCTACGCACCAACCCGGATCGACGCAAATCCCCGGCTGGATGTTGATCTTGCTAATGGCGGCATCAAGACGATCATCTGGGCAACCGGCTATCGTCCGGATTACTCCTGGCTCGACGTTCCCGTTGTCGATCGCAAAGGCCGGATCCGCCACACTGGCGGCGTCGTGGATGCGCCCGGCATGTATGTCATGGGGTTGCCCTATCTGCGCCGCCGCAAATCGACACTAATCGATGGCGCCGGCGACGATGCCCACGATCTTGCCCAGCACATGCACCTCCATCTCGACAAGGCCGCGGCCTGAAAGGAACATCCCGATGTCGCGACTGCACGCCTATCAACCTTATTACGACGCCATCATCGTCGGCGGCAGATGCGCCGGCGCGTCGACCGCGAAGCTGCTTGCCAGGGCCGGCGCAAAAGTTCTGCTGATCGACCGGCAGGGATATGGCACCGACCGGATCTCGACCCACGCGTTGATGCGCGCCGGCGTCCTGCAATTGCATCGCTGGGGATTGCTTTCCAGGATCGTCGACGCGGGCACACCGCCGGTGCGGCGCACCACGCTGCATTATGGCAACGAGGTCATACCAATTGACATCAAACCCGACCAGGGTGTCGATTTCCTGTGTGCACCACGGCGTATCACGCTCGATCGCCTGCTGGTAGACGCCGCGCGGGAGGCAGGAGCGGACGTCCGCCATGACGCCTCGCTGGTCGGACTTTGCCGGCAAGCCGATGGCCGGGTGTGCGGCGCGGAAATCCGGCAAAACGGCGGCATGACCGCAACTGTGAAATCCGCAATCGTCATCGGCGCCGACGGTCGTCAATCCTTCGTCGCCAGGCTGGTTGAAGCGCAACCCTATATCAAATCCAGATATCGCTCCTCTGCCGTCTATGGTTACTTTTCCAAAGTGGATTACCAGGGCTTCCACTGGTTCTACCAACGCGACCGGGCAGCCGGTGCGATACCGACCAATAACGGCCAGCATTGCGTTTTCGCCTGCGTACCGCCGGAGGAGTTTTCCGGAAGATTCAAGGAGGATATCGGCCGGGGATTTCTGCAGACCATCGCTGAGAGTTCTCCGGAACTTCGTGACAAGATGGATAATGCGAAACTCGGCAGCCGCTTTTTCGCATTTGCCGGAATGCCGGGTTATTTCCGCCAGTCCCACGGGCCCGGTTGGGCGCTGGTGGGAGATGCCGGATATTACAAGGACCCCCTCACCGCCCACGGCATAACCGATGCGCTGCGCGATGCTGAATTGCTGTCTCTCGCCATTCTCCAGGGGACCGATAGAGCGCTTGCGCTCTACCAGGCCACTCGCGACGCGCTATCGATGCGGCTGTTTGAACTCACCGATGCGATTGCATCGTTCAGATGGGATCTCGACACGATCAAATCTCTGCATATCCAGCTCCAGGCGGAGATGAAACTGGAATGCGATCACCTCGCCGCAATCCCAGAACCGGAGTTGCAGGCGGCTTAAGCCCTGTACTTCTCAGACTGCAGCCTTCCCGCACCAATTCGTACCGTCGCAATGGACCCGGGACATTCCTTTCTCTATTCATGTCAGGGATCGTCAAGAACCGGCCTGTCCGGATTCGAACGGGCTGGGAGAGACAAAGATGAAATTTGGCATCGGGCAGTCGGCGCCCCGCAAGGAAGACGTTCGCTTTGTCACCGGACACGGGCGTTTTGTCGACGACATTGCCGCTCCCGGTGCCCTGCATGCGGCAATCGTCCGATCCCCTATTTCCCATGGACGGATTGCCAAAATCGATATCTCGACGGCAAAATCCATGCCCGGCGTACGAGCTGTTCTGACAGGCCGTGACTATGCCGATGACGGCATTGGCGGCATTTCCTGTCATACGATTTTCCCCGGCATGCACCGGAATCCAGTCAATCCACCTTTTGCCGCGCTCACCAATGACCGCGTTCTATATGCGGGTGGACCAGTGGCGCTTGTCATTGCCGAAACCGCGGTAATGGCGCAGGACGCCGCCGAAGCGGTCGAGGTCGACTATGAAGACCTGCCCGCCGTGTTGCTTGCCTCAAAGGCCCGCGCCAAAGGCGCACCTCAGCTGTGGACCGAAGCAAAAGGCAATCTGGCTTTCACCGTAGATCTCGGCAATGCGGCAGCGACGGAGGCGGGATTTGCCGCTGCATCCCATGTCACGCGACTGGCGCTGCACAACAACCGGGTGTCGGCAAACGCCATGGAAATGCGCTGCGCGCTGGCGCGGTTCGATGAAGGCGACAGCCGGCTGACGTTTCACGCCTCAACCCAGCAGCCGCATGCGGTGCGCGCCGACATTGCCGCAGCATTGGGATTGGCGGAAACGGATGTTCGGGTGATCGCGCCGGATGTCGGCGGTGGTTTCGGCATGAAAGGCGGCATTCACCCGGAAGATATTCTGATTGCCTGGGCCGCGCGCCGCCTGCGCGCCACGGTCCGCTGGCAGGCAACACGTTCGGAATCCCTGCTGGCCGATTATCACGGCCGGGATCAGCAGGTGGAGGCAGAACTGGCGCTTGATGCCGATGGCCGCATCCTTGCGCTGCGCATGTCGTGCGACGTCAATGCCGGAGCGTTCCTGTCGCCTGGCGGCGGTGTTTCGCCGATGTTTGCCGCGGCACTGGCCACTGGCGTCTACCGTGTGCCTGTAGCGCATTCGTTCGCGCGCGCCGTTTACACCAATACCTCGCCAACCCAGCCCTATCGTGGCGCCGGCCGGCCCGAGGCCGCCTATCTGATCGAACGGCTGATCGATCTGGCCGCGCGGGAAACCGGCCGCGACCGGATCGCACTGCGCCGGCTCAACATGCTGTCGGCAGCCGAAATGCCCTACCAGACGCCGCTGCTCTACAAGATCGATTCCGGCGACTACGCAGCGGTTCTGGATCGGGCGCTGCAACTTTCCGACTGGGCCGGCGCGGCCAAACGCAAATCCAAAGCCAAGAAACGCGGAATGCTGCTCGGGATCGGCGTCGCCTTGCACATGGAGAATGCCGGCCTTGCCAATGACGCGGCGGAAATCCGTTTCGATCCATCCGGAGGTGTGACCATTCTTGCCGGCACTTTCAGCCACGGTCAGGGCCATGAGACGGTGTTTGCACAGATGGTCTCGGACTGGCTCGGCGTGCCGTTCGAGAAAATCCGGCTGATCCAGGGCGACACTGACGCGGTGTCCTACGGCCGCGGCACGGTCGCCTCGCGATCGATGATCAACGGCGGCGGCGCCCTTCGCGTGGCTGCCGACAAGGTGATCGAAAAGGGTCGCGCAATCGCCGGTCACCTGATGGAGGCCGCGCCGGAAGACATTGTATTTGAAAACGGCAGCTTCACCGTCGCCGGCACCGACCGGACAATGCCGATCGGCCAGATCGCCGCGCTGTCATTCAAGCCGATCCTGCCGCCCGAACTCGGCCTCGGTCTTTCCGGACAGGGCGATTTCCTGCTGCAGGGCTTCACCTTCCCCAATGGCTGTCAGATCGCCGAAGTGGAGGTCGATCCGGAGACCGGAGCGACGCGCATCATCAAGATCACTTCTATTGATGATGTCGGCACGGTCATCAATCCGATGCTGCTCGAAGGCCAGATGGTGGGCGGCATCGCGCAAGGCGTCGGCCAGGCGCTGATGGAGGACGTCATCTATGACGAGGCCGGACAGCTTTTGTCAGGCAGCTTCATGGACTACACCATGCCCCGCGCCGATGACGTGCCGCCGATCACCGTCGAGACATTGTCGACCCCGACCGCGACAAATCCCCTCGGTGTCAAGGGCGCCGGCGAAGCCGGCACAGTCGGCGCGACACCGGCGGTGATTTCCGCAGTGCTGGATGCGCTGGCCGACAGTGGGGTGACGGATATTGCACTGCCGGCAACGCCGGAGCGGGTTTGGCAGGCACTGCAACCGAAAGTTTGAGGGTCGCAAACCGCAACCCAAGACCAGGTAGTTGATATCCGATTCGTTGCGTTCACAAACTCACAGAAACTTCCATCTTTTTGATCAAAAATAGAATTTTTGGGACGATCAATCAATTTTTCAGTCTGATCAGACATAGAATATCCGCTTCAAGCGAAGGATTGTGACAACGAGCCGCCAACTTGTGAGCGGCTTGTTCAATCTCTCGCACTAAGGAGTCATGTGTCATGGAATTCCGCTTCATAACCAAACAAATCCACGCCTATCTCGACTACCCCGTAGCTCTCGGGCTGATGGCAATGCCATTCATATTGGACCTGGGCACTTCCAGCCCGTTGGCATTTTGGCTGTCGATTGGCACCGGAATTGCTGCATTCGTACTGACCTTGCTCACCGACCATCAACTCGGTGTCCTCCGCATCCTACCCTATTCGTTCCATCTACTCGTCGACGGCGCTGTTGGAGTGGCCTTTCTGCTCGCGCCATCTGCTTTCGGGTTCACAGGCATTGACGCGGGCTACTATTGGCTGCTCGCGGCAACGGTGCTGGTTGTCGTCGGATTGCACAAACCGGAGGAAACGGCGGTGCAAGTAGCCTGAATTTGGGCCCTCCGGCTTGCACCCGTTTGTGCCGGCCGGAGGTGGCTAAGGTCCGGAATGATCTGCGACAGCTTTGTCGCGGAAATTGTTTTGATTGTCACTTCGGATGTTCTTGTCCTGCAATCAGCCAGTGAGCAATCTGGCATTCGCGGCAAGCACCAGAAGCCGTTTCTGATCCAGTCGTTTACCGCATCCGCTATCGAAGTCTCAGATGTGGAACGAACCTGGCGTTCGCTGGTGGTGCGAAAGGGCAATGAATTTCTGTTCGGCTCTTTTTGTGCAGGCTCCATCCGCTTAGAAATGCAACTGAGTTTGGATGACATTAGCAACAAGTTTTTCTGCATTATCGTGGATTTCGCTGTTCCATACCGACGATTTTCGCCCGATGTGCAGAGGTTTACTCATGCAGATGATCTTGTTCCCATAGATCGGACGCAGAAAGTTTGTCTTGGATTCGAGCGTGGCAGTGCGTTGCCCCTTTGTCAGGTTAAGAAGCGCCCCCATTGCCCCCATGCAGTCCGCCAGCGACATGATTACACCGCCATGAAGGCCTCCAACCGAGTTCACATGCTGCGGGCCAAGCGTGACCTGACCAACGACCATAGACTTTTCGGCACTGATCAGAATGACACCTAGATGTGACTGAAACCCACGCGTGGTCATCGCCCGAAGCTCTTCCAGTGACCAAGGTCCGGTGCGGCGAGCATTGGTCATGATCAGGAGGCGTGAAGCGGTAAACCCATGCGATCACAAAGCGTGCCAAGCGCTTCGACGAAAGTTTCAATATCGCGCTTAGTGCTCTCGAGCGACAGATTGATCGTACCACGGCGCGCGCAGTAGAAACCTGTGTTCAGCAAGCCCAAATGCACAAACTTTCGCAGATCAGCGGGAGTTGTAACGTCAGACGGTTTTCGAATAATGCGATTTTGAAAATGGGTGGAGATAATCGACCCATAGCCGCCGGTCAGAATTGGAACCCCAGTATCCCGGGCGATTTTCGCGATGCAGTGACGAGCATAGTCCCCGAGGGCGTTAAGTTCCCGCAGTGCCTCATCCGTTGCAAGATGTTTGTAAGCATAGCTGCCCGCTGCCATGGTGATCACGTTATTGTTGAAAGTACCACCGTGACCGAAAGCACCCGGTTGACTGGCATCCAGTTTTTGCATGATCTCGCGGCGCCCACCAAGAGCCCCGAAACTCGCCCCGCCTCCTAAGGATTTTCCAAGAGTTGTGATGTCGGGAGCTACACCAAAGACCTCTTGCAGACCGCCTGATCCAAATCGTGCGGACTGGACTTCGTCCAGAATGAGCAATGCATCATTCTGACGGGCAAGTCGGGCCAGATCTTCCAGAAAACCGGGCAAGGCGAGAATACCACCGCCGCTGCCGATCATCGGTTCAACAATGACCGCGGCGATGGTACCTGGATATGCGTCAAACTGATTTTGTACGGTGGCAATATCATTGAAATCAGCCACGGCAATTTCGTCTGATTCTATGTTCAAATTTCCACTTGCACTCAGGTAGCTCATGAAGCTGCCGTGGTACCCGCCTGAAAACACCAATGTTTTAGGACGGCCTGTCAGTTGCTTCGCAATTTGCAGCGCGATGAGGTTTGCCTCGGTTCCTGAATTGCAAAACCGAACAAGATCAATACTGCGAAAGCGTCGACAAATTTCGCGGGCGAGGCCAACCTCAAAGGTGTTGACCGCACCAAGGCTCATCCCGCGCGCCATAGCGTCGTTGATGGCCTTTCGAATGCTCTTGTTGCTGTGGCCATATAATCCCGCAGTCAGATCATTCATCAAATCAACATAGCGATGACCGTCCAGATCGGTGATTGTGTTGGCTTCCGCCTCGCGCACCACCAGAGGAAACGGATCAAAGTGTAGTGCCGTACGTGTGCTGCCGCCAGGAAGGGTAGTGCCGGCATCTACAATATGGGCGTAACTTTTGGGATTGCGCGCGATGTACTCTTCTTCCACTTCGGCGACTAGGGCCGACATATGATCATTGGAGTGGTTGGAAAACTCCGCAATATCAGGCATTTGATTTGCCTTTTGCGATCTCGGCGCGCAATTCTTCTGAAGTTCTCAGGTCGATTGAAAGCAGGCTCAGGATGTTTCTCATTTGCGCTACTTGATCGGCATTTGAGCGCGCCAGTTCTCCTTTTTTGAGATAGAGATTGTCCTCCAATCCCACGCGCACGCCCCCGCCCATCAAAGCGCCCATTGTGCAATAACTGAACTGGTTTTTTCCCGGTGCCAGAACCGACCAAGGAACATCGGCACCAAAAAGATCCCTCATCACCCGACGTGCATGGGACAGATTATCCAATCCAACCCCAACCCCGCCGGAAAAACCAAAGATGAGCTGCAGCCGAAACGGTGGCTTCAGCAGACCTTTGTCGACAAAATAGGCCACGTTATAAAGGTGGCTGAGATCGTAACACTCACATTCAAAGCAGATGTCGGCATCGCTGAGTTCGTCAAGGATCGTTGTTATCGTGTGCTCGTCGTTCACATAGGTCCGATTGGCCGCATCGTTGAACAGATTGATCTCCCAATCGTGCTGCCAGTTTTCAAACCGGTTCAGGATATCGCGCCGCCCGTATGGCGACAGCGACCCCATGTTCAGTGACGCCATTTCGGGCTTTAACGCTTTGGCCGGTGCCATGCGATCAGCAACGGCGGCGCTTCCGCCGGTTGAGACGTTGAGAACTGCATTGCACTCAGTGCGGATGCGTTCGGCAATTTCTTGAAACAGATCGACACTGAACGATGGCCGACCCGTCGCGGGATCTCGGGCGTGCAGGTGAACCACAGCCGCACCGGCTTGATTGGCAGCGATTGCCTCAGCTGCGATCTCGGCAGGCGTGATGGGCAGATACGGCGACATGCTAGGCGTATGCGCTGAACCGGTAATGGCACAAGTCAGTAAGCAATCTTCAATCATGGCGATTACAACGCCTCACGCTGGAAACATGAACCCAGCATAGGACGCGACGGCAACGACCTGTATTGCAAAGCCTTATTTTGAAGGGCAAAGAGTTATGAAATGCGAACCCACGTTGACCGACTTCGCTCAGCGCAACGACTTTGGTGTCACCCCAAAATACTTCTTGAAGGCTATCGTGAAATTGGAGGAATGCGAGTAGCCCACATCGTAGGCGATCTGTTTGATCGGTCTTACTGTGGTCAGAAGCACGGAACGCGCGGTCTCCATGCGAAGGCGCAACGCATAGTCGGGGAAAGACACGCCAAATTTTTCATGAAATGCCTGAGAAAAGTCACGTGGCTTCATGCCGACACGTGCTGCTATGTCATCAAGGCAGAAATTTGTAGATAACTCGCGCGATAGGATCTTCTCGGCGGTGCGCAGGCGAAATTCGCGTTCACCCGCGCTGGCAGGCTGATCTTGCGAGGAATTCAAAATGGCGTGAAAGCCCAGGCATAGAAGCTCGGTTGATTTGGCCCGGATGAACTCACGTCTGAGCCGGGGATCAATGTCGGTCTCAGCAATTTGGGTTGCCGCATGGTGCATATCGAATGTCAGAGGCAATTCGATCCAACGAAACGGGTCGGCACCATCGCTGTATAGCGATATTTGTCTGATACGTTCGCGGTAGGCCTTGGCAATCGCTTTTGGAGGTTCATTCGAAGCATAGCCCACAATCACCGCCCGTTCGCGACTGCCCTTGGTCCAACAACTGCGTTTCGGCACGCCCGGCGCTTGAGAATAGGCTATAAATGCGGGCTGTTGAATGCGGTATGTTCCTACGTGCTGCACGTCGATCAACCGTTCGCCGTCGAGGTGGAACAGGAAATTGATCCGGCCCAAACCCTGTTCGTTGTCTTGAAAATCCTCTTTTACGTTCAAAGACTTGATCGTTGTGACCATTTGATCGCGATAGCTGAATACATCCTCATAGCCTTCGGCAAATTTGCTGGGCGCCAGGCAACGGGTGGCGTCATCACCGCTTTTGGTGTCAAGTGGCTGCGCTGAGAATGAGCGTCCTGCCACAAGTTTTTCAGTCAGCGAAACATCCATCGCGCTCTTTTACCACTTCATCAAACCACAACTGGTTGATCGTATTAAATTTCACGGAAATACGCCAACGCAAGCCAAGCCTTGACCCCTGCGATGATCGCCGCGTCGTTAAAATCATACGCTGGGTCGTGTAGTGGGGCAGATGCTCCGTTGCCCGTGAAAATAAATGCACCGGGTCGGGCTTGAAGCATGAATGAAAAATCTTCTGAAAACATGTGCAACGGCGCCTCATCGATCTTAAGGCTTGCCCTTTCGGCTGCATGCCGCAAAGTGTCGACTGAGCATTGTTGGTTTTCTGTGACCGGATGACCCAGCCGGTAGTCGAGGTCGATCTCGGCACTTGTTTCACTTGCAACACCGTCACAAACCCGCTGAAGGGCCGCGCGAATGTCAGTTTGAGTTGTTGTCGATAGAGCGCGGACGGTACCGGTAAGTTTCGCCGTCTTCGGGATTACATTGTGAGTTTTACCTGCGTTGAAAGACCCAAGCGAAATGACACAATGGCTAAGCGGATTAATCTGGCGCGATACGATTGTGTTGATACGACTAACCAATGTAGCACCCGCTGCGATCGGATCGACACCAAGATGCGGCGTGGCGGCATGTGTGCCGTGCCCCGTGATCGTAATCTCGAACCGATCCGACGCCGCCAGCAACGGACCAACTCGCGTCGCATAGGTACCGATAGGTCGTCCCGGCAAGTTGTGCAGCCCGTAGATTTCGGAAATTCCGAAAGTTTCGATAAATCCGGCATCCAGCATATCGCGCGCGCCAAAGCCGCCTTCCTCAGCAGGTTGGAAAACCAGGACTACACGTCCCGGAAAATGCCGGTGCTGCGCAAGATAACACCCCGTTGCAAGCAGGATAGCCGTGTGACCGTCATGGCCGCATGCATGCATTTGACCTGCCGTACGTGATCGGTAGGACCTTCCGGTTTGCTCATCAATTGGCAGCGCATCCATGTCGGCACGGATCGCAAGTGTGTTGGTGTTCCCAGACAGGTTCCCTTCGATGACAGCCACAATCCCAGCGCGGCCGACTTGCTCATGAATGGTAGCGCAGCCGAATGCATGAAGCCGCTCAAGCACAAAAGCGCGGGTTTCGGGCAGGTCGTACATAAGTTCAGGGATTTGATGTAAAGCACGCCGCCACCGCGTGGCCTGGTCACAGATTTCCGCAAGATCTGCGTTGACCCATGGTTTGCAGGGCTCAGGCATTGGCCCTTGCCAGCACACGGGCGCGGTGCGTCCTCGCTGCCCGGATAATGTCCTCACCG
Source organism: Hyphomicrobiales bacterium (assembly GCA_021775495.1). Classification (GTDB taxonomy): domain Bacteria; phylum Pseudomonadota; class Alphaproteobacteria; order Rhizobiales; family Rhizobiaceae; genus JAJFHT01. The sequence continues at coordinate 11,326 of JAJFHT010000264.1, forward strand.
TCAGCCGCGATGTAACGTCTCTCCCGGACCACCACACGGCCTGCAGCAATTACAGCCTCGATCGGTAGAGAGGCGGTAACGCCCGCAAGCTCAGTTGCAGTGTCAAGCAAATCATCGGCGGCTCGAACGACGATATCGGCACGCGCGCCGGGGCGCAATTGTCCAACCCGGTTGGCAATCCCAAGGCATCGCGCTGCATGCGTGGTTTGCATTGCGAAAATTTCCGTTTCGGCAATTGGCGTGCCTTGCGAAGCGGCCAGCAATCGCGCTGCGTTCCCGGTTGTATCCACGGGAAAGGTGAGGCCGGTATCAGCTGCGATGCAGATGTCAGATCCTTCTCGCAGGGAAACAACATGCAAACATGTCGAGTCACGACTATAGCCACGATGCAGAATGTTGATCGGGCACCAGATGATACCAGTTCGGGCACGTGCCACACTGGCAAAATCCTCCTCAGAACCATAGACCATGTGTGTTAGCGACGTTTGCGCATCAAGGACGCCCAAACTGTCCAGCCGTTCGGTTCCCGAAACCCCGTATTGGGCAATCTCACCCTGACGTAGAGCCAAGTTGTAGTCCTGATGCATATTGAAAAGGGCGTTTTCGGCACGTGCCAGGCATTTGGCTTCAAGAATCAGCGTGTCGCTGGCACTGCCCAGACCGTAAAGGCAGGCAAAACCCTGCACGGCCTCGCCGTAGGCGCTCGCAACAGCAAATACCTCCACCAGTTCCTTCAAACATCGATCTGTATCGGAAGGGGCACGGCGCAACATCGCGTCTGAAATCAAACCCGGCGCAACCCTGGCGAACATATCGATATCGTCCCAACAATAGGGCGCTGAGATCAATGCACTGATGCCGCCCACATGCAGACCGTCAGCAAGCGCTGTCAAATCAAATGCGGTTCCGGGCTCGCATACAGTTGTGTATCCCATTTGCAAAAGATGCATCGCGGCATAGCGAGCAAAGGCATTGGTGGCTTCGGGATCTATGGCCGATTTGACATCGCTGTACGTCAGACCAGACGTTCCCAGCGCGTCCAGCCCCATACCTGAAAAGGGCAGTGACAGCAGATGCAGGTGCGGCTCGATCAGGCCCGCATGCGCGATCCCTCCACCGCAATCGATGCTTTTTGCTGGCCTATAGCGCGTTTCCATCTCGTCGATACTGCCAATATCAGCGATATCGGCACCACGCAGGGCAATGGCTCCTCTCTCCACACTCTTGTCCGGGGATGGCGCAATCCGGCAGTTGGTCAGCAACAGATCAACAGGTGCTTTATCGTCGATCATTAATGCATTCCTGCACGCAGCCGCTTTTCCAGCCGCCGCGCGGCGATGGCAAACGGATAGGCCATCAGAAAATAGATTGCGGCCACCGCCGTTAGCGCCTCGATCAGGCGCAGGTTTTCGGTAGCAACAAGCTGGCCCACGCGAGTGAGTTCCAGTGCACCGATACCGGCAGCCAACGACGAGTATTTCACTGTTGTCACCAAAAGCGCGACAGTAGGTGGAAACACATATCTCACTACCTGCGGCAGGATGACAAATCGTAATCTGTCCAAGCGATTGAACCCTAAAACATCGGCCGCATGATACTGAGTACGCGGTACGGCGTTGAAACCAGCCTTCAGAATTTCCGCCAGAAAGGCCGCTGTATTTAGCCCAAGCGCAATTGATGCGGCTGGGATGGGTTTCAGATCAATTCCTGTCAGAGAAGGCAGCGCCAGGTAGATCCAAAGCATCTGCAACAGTACAGGTGTAGTTCGGAAAATCTCGATATATATAGTGGTTAGTGCGGTAGTGATCCGGTTGCCAGATTTCGCCGCCACAGCAATGGCCAGACCAACAGGAATGCCGATAGCGAGGCTGATGCCAATGATCTTCACGCTGTTTATTGCCGCCCATAAAAACTCGGGCGAATAGCGCAGAAGAAATGTGAAATCGAAGCTGATCATCTGGCAACCGGATTTTCTTATTTGGGTGTCGCTAAAACAGCTTTGATATGCAGGTCGTAAAGGTCCTGCAGGCCACCGGAATCCTTCAGCTTCTTTATGTAGGCCGACATCTCCTCGACCAATTCTGTCGCTTGTTTATCGACGATCAACGACCCTACGCAGTTGGTTTTCTCCAAACGCTCGGTCCGAGACGGCAGATAACGGAATTGATCCGGATAGGCCGCGTCGATCTTGGTGATGTCGATCGGGGCATCCACCACGGTTGCATTGGCCCGACCGCTCACGATTTCCAGCATGACCTGGGCAGTTGAGCCGGACGTCAGTACCTTTACATCGGCGTCCGGATAATTTTCTGCGATATGGTTTTCTTTCCAGGTTCCGGCAGGATAGGCAAAGGTCACATCGCCTGAATTCAACTGGCTCACTTTGGTGATCGGCGAGTCTATTGAGACTACAGCGACACCGCCGCCGTTGTAATGTGGTTCCAGGAATGTCACGACCTCAGCACGTTCATCTTTGTAGCAGAAGACCGGTGCTACATCCCATTTTCCTGCGCCGATTCCGGCGATCGCCGTGCCCCAGGTTGAACTGATCACTTCGAACTCGACACCAATGCTTTCGGCATAGCCTTTGACAATATCATGGTCGATTCCGGAAAAGGTGCCGTCGGGGGACGCCACGATGTAAGGTGGAAAACTGGGCCCGGCCAGGCGGATCGAACCGCGTTCCTTAATCTCGGCCAGCGTTTCTGAAAAAACCGCTGCGGCCGAGACCGCCGCTATGGCTGATCCCAGCAGCACCACACGGATCGTTCTGAATATAACATTTTTCATTTTTCCCTCCTCAGTTGGTTATCGTGTTACGCGTAAGCTTTGAGCGCACGCGCTTCGAACCGCCGGGCGATCACGATCAGCGGATAGTTCACCGCCGCATAGATCAGTCCGACCAGCGTTAGAATTTCGAGAAAGTTGAACTTGGCTGCGGCAATCACCTCGCCTCGGTGCAGCAACTCGCCCAGCCCGATAATCGATGCAAGACTGGTGTCTTTTACCAGAGTGACAAGCACGTTGGTGCTGGGCCCCAGAATGACCCGGGATGTCTGTGGAAAGATCACTTTGGTGTATTTGTCCCAGGCGTTTAATCCCAGAACATGGCAGGCGTTGTGCTGGCCTCTCGGAATGGACTGCAACCCGGCGCGGAACACTTCAGCCATGTGCGCAGCAACACTAAGTGACAGTGCAAGCGCGCAAACGGTGATCGGATCGATCCGCCAGCCTGTCATGACCGGAAGAACATAATAAGCCCAGAAGATATGGATTAGAGGCGGCGTCAGCAGAAAAAACTCGATAAAGCCGATGGCCAACGCATTGGCGAATCGGATTCCAAAAAAACGAACAAGCGCCAGTATCAGCCCTGTCAGGCATCCCAACACCATGGCGCTGGCCGCCAGAAACAGCGTGATCCCCACTCCGCCGATAATCTGAGGCAGATACCCAAGACCAAAAGGCAGGGCATCGCTCATCTACTCCCTCCCAGACCCACAAAGTTTGACAGGAAACTGCGGGCTTCGTCTGATTTCGGATTTTCAAAGATCACATCTGGCGGGCTGTCTTCAACGATAACTCCACCATCCATGAAGACGACGCGGTCTGCCACATCACGGGCAAACTGCATCTCATGGGTGACAATAAGCATGGTCATCCCGTTTTCTGCCAGCGCCTTCATGGTCAAAAGCACTTCTCCCACAAGCTCGGGATCCAGTGCCGACGTGACCTCGTCAAACAGCATTACCTTCGGGTTCATCGCCAATGCACGTGCGATAGCAACACGTTGCTGTTGACCGCCCGAAAGACTAACCGGGTACGCGCCTGCCTTGTCCTCAAGACCAACCGATCGCAGCAAATCCATCGCTCGTTCGTCAGCCGTAGCGGCCGGGATATTGCGCACGCGCCGCGGGGCAAGTGTAATGTTGTCCAGAACCGTCAGATGCGGGAACAGGTTGAAACTTTGAAAAACCATTCCGATTTCCAAACTCACCTCAGCGCGTGCCGACTTACCGGCAAGCGGTTGATTTTGTTCGTCACCGCTTGCAATCACATGATGGTCCACTTCGATGAAACCAGCCTCGATCCCTTCCAAAAGAGCGACGCAGTTCAGCAGAGTGCTTTTGCCCGAGCCGCTGCGACCGATCAGAACGACAACCTCACCCTGGTGCACATCCAGAGTCACACCCTGCAGAACGCGCAATGAGCCAAACGATTTTTGCAGGTTGTCAATCTTGACGATCGGTGATCCGCCGGAATTGGGTTTCCGCATATCTCGCAACTTCCAGCCTTTTTTGCCTTTACCCCTGACGCGCCAAGGATAAGGCGCAGGGGAATTATCCAGTAAGACCGTAAGGTTTATGCTTTCGTCACATTACTTATGCGTTCTCACCACAGCGATACATGCTACAATTGCTCAATGGGCGTTCCATAACGTCAGCAGTGAGATCGCTTGCGTGATCTGTTCATGGGCCTCAAAAACAGCTTGCAAATTGCTGAAAGCAGCAGGCAGTCGCGTTGCGAGTATTTGTTGCGGGGCCGTCTCTGTCCTTGACAGGGGTCAGCTATTATCACTTCGCAACAAAATTGCGAGTTGCGGTATTCGACCATCCGGTTCCCGACTTGGCCTTCGCCAAAAACTCAACGAACGCCGGCTTCAAATCACCGCCCGGATGATGTCAGCGGGCAACCATGATTCTGTCGTCGCTAATACCAATTGCGATAACGCCACTGCGCTGTGCCCATTGCAGACCAGCAAGGAGCAGAAACGCTTTCTGGTCTTGCAATGATGCGCTGACCGGTCTTCCCAACCGCCTGCAGTTCGTCCGGGCGCTGGCAAACATCATTTCCGAAGACGCGCTGGATCGCTGCTTCATTCCTTGCACCGATCTCGATCGCTTCAAGTCCGTCAAACGACACTTGTGGCCACCAGGCCGGCGACACGGTGATCAGAGCCGTCGCCAACCGAATTTCGAAAATCGTTGGCGATGCCGGAATGGCCGCCCGAGTCGACGGTGACGAATTCATCATCCTGCTGCATGACGGGCCGGTCCGGGTCAATGTGCTGTGGCTCTGTGATCAGTTGATCGAAAAGGTCTGCGAGCAGATTGGCTTCGAGGCGGCACCGCCAGCGCCGGCTCCGGTATCGGTTTCGCCTGGTGGTCAGATGAAGCGACGACCGCCAAAACCATCATCCGCAGCGCCAACGAGGCGCTGTGCCGTGCCAAGGAAAACGGCAGCCGATGTACCCATCTGGCCGGTGAGCAGAATTCCAAATCGAACGACGAACGAGAATTTTTGACGGTCTGTGAAGCCGAACAACGGATCAGGACAATCGGCACAATACGAACGACGGTCGATCAGGTCCGCCGCATGAGTGGGTTTCATCCTCATTTCTTTTTGACGCAGACAAATCTTGCCGGTCCAAGTGTATTCAGCTTGCGGTTGGCCCCGCAGCGACAGCGACCGTTTTTGATTTTGCCGCCCTTGCACATAATCTTTATCTTTTTGGCCGGCTTGGTCGTTTTTTGAACCGGTTTGGCGACACATTTGAAGCTGTTCTTGCGAAGCTTTTTGAGATTCTTTCCGGATCCACAGACACATTTGCGGTTTTTCAGCTTGCCAGCCTGGCACAGGATTTTCTGCACAGCCTTCTTGGGTTTTGGATTGGCACGAACCGGGTTGGCGACACACTTGAAGCTGTTCTTGCGGAGCTTCTTAAGATTCTTTCCAGAGCTACAGGTGCATTTGCGGTTTTTCAGCTTGCCACCCTGGCACAGGATTTTCTGCACAGCCTTTTTGGGTTTTGGATTGACGCGAACCGGCTTGGCAACACATTTGAATGTTCGCTCATCCAATTTCACCAGTTTCAATTTCGAACCACACGAGCATTTGGCGCCCCTGGTCTTGCCGCCCTTGCAAACCAGTCGCTTCTCTGGCCGGTCCGGATCCGACTGGGAAGAGTCGGAAGTTGTATTGCGCCCACTTGTGTTCAATCCACCTGCACCCGATTCTGAATTTGGATTGACGCAGTTGAACGTCCGGCCCTTGACCGTATGTATCTTGGCTTTGTAGGGAGCGTTTGTTTTCAAGGCACAGGTCAATCGCGCCTTGCCCTCGGTTCCGTTGGGCAGTTCCAGGTTTACCGCTGCCGGCGCAACATATTTGCCATCTTTGGCGATGGCCCGGGCAAAGCCCGAATACCGACCGGACTGGCAGTCCAGGGCATAACGAACCGGCTTGTTCTCATTCAGTTCGAAGTTGATCAGCGCCTTTACGGTGCGCGGGCATCTTTTGCCATCATTGTCGATGAAGGAAAAATCACCAGTCAGTTTTTTCGCAAATATTTCAGGTGTCTGTGTCGGTCCCGATGACAAATCGTTCGAGCCGCCCGGATTGTCCTTCGGTTTCTTGCAGATGATTTTGATGGTTTTCGAAGTGTTACCGATAAGCTGGTTCGAACGTCCCGAAACGTTCATTTTGAACGTGATCGTCTGCGATTTGCGCTTGCCATTTGAACCTGCTGAAAGGCTTTCACCGACGCCGCGGTTCCAGTCGATCGGATAGGTCGCGACGATGTTTCGTCCGCCCGCTTTTTGGAACGCGATCGCGGTTTTCCTCGAGAGCCACTGCGGCCCCTGGAAAATCGAATGCCCGGTAAATTCCCGGCGCACATCAACACGGCCGTTGAGACGAAGCTGTGTTGGACACAAATATCTGCCGACACGCTTCAACGACATCGGCGATATCTTCAGCGACACATTTTCCAATGTGGGCTTGGCCCGGTTGCGCTCGCCTTCATTTGCCCCCGGGAAGGCTTTGGTGGATGTCGTCTTGGTCCCTCTCGGACGCTCCAATCCTTTGCATTCCACGTAAACTCCGATCAGGTAGGCTGGGGCACGAAACGTTCGTTCATAAAAATCGACCGAAAGCCCCTTGCGTCTTTTCATGACCCAAAGCGCGCTGCCTCCTATCTTGTATGCAGAATGGCGCCATATGGTGCCGCCTTTCTTGAGAAATTTGCGCCGCTCAGCACCCGATTTATAACTCAGTTCATCGTTGCACAATTTTTCCGGGGAAACCCGCAGGTCAGAGTTTTTCCAGGTGCGCAAATCTTGCACAGGAAGTTCAAATTCAACAGTTTCACCAGACTGGACACCGGAAACACGTTTTCGGTGATATTCGATCTCTATAGTACCATATTGAAAGCTTTTTGAATTTTCAGGTTTTCTGCTTTTTAGATAATAATAAAAACTCAATTCTTCGGTTATAACCTTGTTGTATCTTTTTGTATCTCCATCGACGACAATTGTGGGTGGTTTGTAAGGCGGTCCGGCAAACCAAACGGAAGCGACCGGGTTGCCAACATCCGGCCCGACAGGTTTGCCGGCTTCGGCGCTCTTGGCAAACGCGGCCAAACCGACAAAAGCCACGAGTGTGGCTGTCATTGTGTTGATTTTCCACACGGGTCCGTCCTCCTCAGATGTGTTGCCCTGTCGTGTCAGTCGCAGCTGCGGACAAAAAGGTTGAAGGTCGCGCTCAATTTGTCTGTGAGTTCTTTTTGTGACAGAGCTCCCGACCCGGGCCAGATCATTGACCCGCAATCAGGATCAAAATGGCGTTCTGGATTCTCCCGAGACCTGCGCACCGCGAGACAGCACAATCCCCGTTCTGATATTCATGGCGTGCAGACGCAGACGGGCGGTTCTCCGCTGCAGGCACCTCCGGAGCTTTCGCCTGAACAAACGGTAGAGAACATTTCGTTGCAGCTGACGTCGCCACTGCAAACACAAACGCCTCCAACACAAATTGATGCGGCCTGATCGACAGCCGTCACGAGCTTGCCGGACTTACCGAGATGAGCATCAACCTGTCGGCGGCCCTGCCGCCCGATACGAATGGCGTTTGTCCGCTTCTTGGAAAGGTTCAATCGTTTCAGCGCAGCCGGCTTCATGACTTTTGCCGTCCGTTTGTCCTGTGCGACTGCAGTGTGCGTTGGCAGGACAGCGCAAATAGCGAAAATACAGAGAAGAAGAGCCTTGAACATTGTTTGAACTCCCTGAAGAATCAGGCAGCTCTCATGCGCTGGACAAGATCACGTGGCGCGTTCTGGCCGCCCTGGTCAATTTTTCAGTCTGGACAATCTGGCGGTCCAAAAATTGTAAGAATCGGCCATGATGACAGAAAAATTCCGGGTCAACGGCGTCTATGAACCGATCCCGATGGCCGCAGAATTGACCGTCACGTTTTCAGGTTGTCAAGCGGTATGATGGCCTTTGCCGTTCATACGGTGTCATGCAGCTTGGTGCGGAATTCCCCGATAAAAACATGGAACATGTGATTGTCGCCGTTCAGGAACTCACGCGGACCTTGCCGAAAGAATTGCTGCATTGTTTTGATGAAATGCGACTGGTCATAAAAACCACACTCGTGTGCCAGTTCCGTCAGGGCTTTTTCATCTTGCGTAAGCAATTTCCCGACGACCGAATTCAGTTGTACGGCACGGGCAAAGAACTTTGGAGAAATCCCCACAACCTGCTGAAAGCGCCGCGACAGGTTGCGTTCGCTGACCGACAACTGCTCACATAGTTCAGCGACGGTCGTGAGACCGCCGTTGGCTTCAATGATCTGGACTGCCTCATCAATGTGGGGGACGGCGGGAGTTGCCGATTGAGCAAGAGCCTCAAACATCGCATCGAAAGCAGCAACGCGCTCTTCAATATTGTCCAGATTCGTCAGACGATCCATCAGTGTCTGGGCCAGGGAGCTATCCAGAGCATCGGACCAGTCCACCGCCAGATGATGGATTGAAGCAGCGGGCAGACCGAAGAGGCGATAGAGCGCAGTTGGAGCTAACTCGGCCATGACGTGTCCAAGTCGGCCTCGATATTTGATCTCGAAGCTCCGCTGGTCAACCTGACAAGAAATGTGGAAGCCGGTATGTGATCGACTCTCTTCCCCATCGACAACGCACCAGCATTCACCCCGAAAAATATGTCCCATATAGCAGTGCCCCGTCGGTGCCGGGGCCATGACAGAATCCAGATAGATGTCGGTGTCGGCGCACATGTACCTGCGGACAAACGTCGAAATCTCCGGCGCCGCCGGGTGAATATCGTAGACGTCTGGCTGCATGACAATCGCCTTTTTGTCTCCGACGGAAACCTCGCACATAAAGGCTTCAAAAGCACGGCGTTGAAAATTTTCAAAAAGCCCTGTTTCGCGGCCTCGGGCAGCGCCCGATGGAGCGCTCTGGTACCAGACCAGGGAAAATGGCCGCGGATACACCGGTATGGCGTCGGTAGGGCATACCGCACCGGGCGGGCTCAGGGTACGGTTGGCGGCTTAGGTGACAGGCCAACAAACAGGTTTCAGCAGCAAAGTTGCGGCCGTCTTTCGATCCAGGGCTGTGCCATTTCGAGCTGTGCGGCAACCCGGATCAACGTTGCCTCGTCGCAATTTCGGCCGACCAGTTGCACGCCGATCGGCAGACCGTCGGCGGACCAGTGCAGCGGCAGGGACATCGCCGGCTGACCCGAAATGTTGAACAGGTACAGAAAGACGGCATCGGTCCATTTGGCGTTATAGGCATCGATGTCCGGTTCCGACATGTCCCAATAGCAAAATGGCCGTGGCGGATTGGTCAGGGTCGGCGTCAAAAATACGTCATAGGCCGCAAGATCAACTGCAATCTCGCGGGAATAAAGGCGCTGCCTTTCGATGTCGATCGAGTGCTCAAGACCGCTCAACGACCTGCCTCGCTCGACGATCGCGAACATTGTTGGAGAGACGTCGTCTTGCGTCACTTTGCGCCCGATGAACTCGGCGGCACCATCATAGACCATCGCCGTCTGTACCGCCGTGATCTGATTGTATGTGGACCATGCATCGTCGGCATCAACCGACATATCATGTTCCTCAACATGGTGGCCAAGGCTCTCGAGCAGCTTGGCTGAATTGAGCACCGCTGTGACATTTTCAGGATGAACGTCACGGTCATGGGGCGCGGAGGTGGTAAAGCCAATCCGCAGACGCCCTGGACTGACCCCGACTTCCTCAAACCATGGCCGGGCTGGCGCAGGTGTGTTGTAGGGGTCGCCCGGAAGCTCTCCGGACGTCACATCAAGATAGGCCGCGGTATCGCGAACGGTTCGCGAAACGCAAAGAAAGTGTGCCGCACCGTAAAAGAAATCAGCGCTAAGCGGCCCCAGCGTCGCCCTGCCCCGCGACGGTTTCAACCCGACAAGGCCGCAAATCGACGCCGGCCCGCGAATGGAGCCGGCGGCATCGCTGGCTTC
>JAJFHT010000265.1 GCA_021775495.1 Hyphomicrobiales bacterium
CATATTGGATACTGCATCGCGCAGCAGCCGACCGATCAGAAATTCCAGCGATAGATAATAGACCCGCTTGCCCTTGCTCTCATAGGTCTTGCGGGTGGATTCCATCCATCGGTCGATGATCCGGTCGCGCACCGCAAGCACCGTCGCGGCCAGCCAGTCATGCGTCTCGGCGACGCGCCGGTCTTTGCCGATGCCGTAAATCAGTCGCTGAACGATTTCATCGGCAAGCGTCGAGGCGTCTGAGGGTCTGCCGTTTGGCCGCGAAGTGGATGTCGCGTCGTTTTTCATTGTATATCGGGTCTCGTGGAAGCGGATTTCAACCCGCTTTTAAACCGATTTAGTCCCCGCATGCCATACGGTTACGCAAAAAAATCCTCAGTGCAGTAAATATCCAGCGTTTTTATCGACGACAGCCTGCCAATGTCTGGCAGGCTGTCAGGACAGCTAACGCGGTTGGATCATCGTCTGGCGCATATAGCTGTGGCCGAGATCGCGCGTAAAATCGGAATGGAAGCCCGGGTCTACGTCAGCCCGAGCCACGCCGATATCTTTCAATTGCTTGTCGTCCAGCGCCCGGATCACCTCTCGGGTCCGGCGGTGGCGTCGCGCTTGTGCAACCTGTTGAGCAAACGCCAGAATCCTGTCCAGAATCGATTGTACTGGCGATTGCGCGTCAACGACGTCGGTGCTGTAGCAGTCTTGTGCACTCATCCTGAAGTCTCCTTCGACAGGTGCCCTCAGTCTGGAAACCGGGCACTGCGTTTTCGATGTAGTGCAAGTTAGGGTGTCTATGATTTCGCGATAATATCCTTTGATATGGATTGACAATCCCGAAAAACGGGACAAACTTTTACCATGGATCTTCATGTCGCCATGCGTGTGTTTGTTGCAGTTGCCGAGCACACCGGCTTTGCGCCCGCCGCACGGGTGCTTGAAATGTCGACGTCAGCGGTCAGCCGGCATGTCGCCGATCTTGAAGCGTCACTCGGGGTGCAATTGCTGCGGCGCACCACACGCACGGTAAATCTGACCGAGGCCGGTGAGCGCTATCTGCCCGGTGCTCGCTCGCTGCTCCGTCAGGCGAGTGAACTGCATTCGGAAATCAGCAGTTTCAACGCAACCCCGCAGGGACGATTGCGGGTAACCGCGACACCCGGCTTCGGCAATTATTTCCTCGGGCCGATGATAGCGCGTTTTGCCCGCGCCTATCCGGCGATGACCGTCGAGGTGGATTTTTCCGAACGGCTGGTCGACCTTGTCACCGAAGGTTACGACGCGGGAATTCGGTCCGGAAATCTGAGCGATTCGAGCATGACTGCGCGCAAATTGACCGATATTCACTATGTCGCATGTGCCAGCCCGGACTATCTGCAGCGATGCGGCGCACCGCAACGTCCTGAGGATCTGACTGTCCATGACTGCGTCTATTGGCGCAGTTTAAAACAGCTGACGATCTGGAAATTCCATCACGGTGACGAGCTGATTGAAGTGCCTGTAAAGGGCAGGTTTCGCGTCAACAGTGTCATCACCGAACGCGAAGGCGCGCTGGCCGGACTTGGGGTGGCGCTTCTGCCTCCAGGCCATGTCTCCGATGACATCCGTTCCGGCCGTTTGGTACCGGTGTTGCAGGACTTCCCGCCGGCCACCGAGCCGATTTCTGCCATCTGGCCGCACACGGTTGCGGTTCCGCGCAAACTGCGCGTCTTTATCGACTTCCTCGCGGCTGAGATTGCGTCGGCCAGACTGTGACCCACAGCTTCGGATTTGTGCCACAATATCGGATCGCCGTCCCCCAAGTTTGAAAGTCCGCATGATCCTGAACATCGCCGCCCATCTCGATTACCACTTCGCCCTGCCGACGGATGTTCTGCTTCAGTTCGAAGCGGCGGCCCAGGCTGATCAGATTGTGCTCGACACGCGGCTTGAGATGAGCCCGACTGAGCATTTCGTCCGGATCGCAGCCGGAGATGGCATTGGTGAGCGTATCTGGATTCGGGCTGACGGGCAGCTGACCTGTGATTATCGTGCAAAGGTTCGCGTCGATCGTATCGTCAGGGAGATTGCTGGCCTCGGACAGACCCCAGTGCATCTCCTGCCGGCCGAGATGGTCAAATATCTGATGTCGTCGCGCTATTGCCCTGCCGACGAATTCCAGAATTTTGCCGGCGCGGAATTCGGCGATTTGACTGGCGGTGCGCGGATTGCGGCGGTGCGTGACTGGATCGAAGAGAATTTCGAATACCTGCCCGGTGTCAGCAACGCCCAGACCACGGCATTCGACACGTTCGCGCTGCGACAGGGTATCTGCCGCGACTTCGCCCACGTGTTAATCACGCTCGCACGCGCTTCCGCGGTTCCGGCACGCATGGCCAGCGTCTACGCGCTTGGCATCGTCCCCGAGGATTTCCACGCCGTCGCCGAGGTCTATCTCGATGGCGAATGGCATCTGGTCGACCCGACCGGCATGGCATCCGCCGAAACAATGGTCCGCATCGGCGTTGGCCGCGATGCCGCTGACGTCGCGTTCATGACCAGCTACGGCAATGCCGCGATGAACCGGCTTTCGGTCCATGTGGAAGAACTGATCCCCGATTGAGAGCGTCGAAGCGGGCACCCGTTGATTGTCCTTTCCGGTGATCCGGTAGGCATCGGTGCTTGACGCTGAATAGCCAATCAGTCCTTCATTCGGCGTTTGCCCTTTATCGTTGCTTTGATAAACCGGGTCTGTCCCCGCTGCCGCACCCGGGCTTCCGCAATCGTTTCGGTGTTGAAGCGATCCTCCCGCAGCAGCTTTTGCCAGCGATGCAGCCGGTCGCTGTCCAACTCACCGATGTCGATGGCTGCCCGGATGGCGCAGCCCGGCTCACTTTCGTGGGCGCAATCGGAGAACCTGCAGCCAGCCGCAAGTTCTTCGAGGTCGGCGAACACCTTGCTGATGCCGTCCGTGCTCTCACTCAGGCTTAAGGAGCGCATTCCCGGGGTGTCGACCAGCCAGCCGCCTGAAAATGTCTGTCGCAGGCTACGTGCGGTCGTGGTGTGCCGGCCCTTGGCATCGTCTTCCCGGATGCCCCGCGTTGCGACGTCGAGACCGGTCAGCCCGTTCAAAATAGTCGATTTTCCGACACCGGACGAACCGACGAGTGCCGCGGTTTGCCCGCGCTTTAGCCAGGGTGACAAAAGCTCCAGCGATTCAGGATCGCGCGCATCGATGCTGATGGCCGTCGCAAGCGGCGACAGCCGTTCCGCCTGTTTCTGATAGTCGCCGGGGTCTTCCGCCAGATCGGCCTTGGTCAACACGATCAGCGGCAGCGTCTCGCTGCTTGATGCCAGCGCGAGATAGCGTTCGAGCCGGGCCGGATTGAAATCGTCATTGCACGAGGTCACGATCATCAGCGTGTCGACATTTGCGGCAATCAGCTGATGCGTTACGGAGGATCCGGCGCCGCGGCGGCGCAATACCGTGCGCCGCTCAAGCACCGAATGCACCAGACCGCTGCCGATTTCAGTCAGCACCCAGTCGCCGACGGCAAGGTCACCGGCGCTGATATCTGGTGGCAGGATCAGTGAAAGGTCGCCGCTTTCGGATTTGACCGAAACCCTGTCGCGGTGAACATCACAGACCCGCGCTGGCAACATTGTATCGGGCACTTGCTGCCCGATCTGCGAACGGAAAAAGGCCGACCAGCCGAGGTCGGCGAGAGATAGTACTGTCATTGGTTTTTTTGCCCTGGTTCAGACGTCAAAAAGCGAACGGCATCAATGCCGCTGCAACGGTCTTTCATCGGGCAGTTTGATGCAGCTTAGCGCTGAACTGCCCGGAGGCATGGCACAATCGTCATAAATCCTCCTCGGGTTCCATATGCGATCAATCGTGTGCTGCTGTTCTACAGGCTTGACCACGTTAATTGCAACAGATCATCTCCTTTGATTTCGAAAGCGCCCCGTCGTTGATGTTGGTGCTCGAGTGATGCAGTGTGACGGAGGAAAACAGCACGACCAATCCGACCCGTTGTGCGGCTGGACGGTTTCGATAACAGTGAATACGCCAACTGAGGTTGGAGGAATTCTAAACGGTTGCGTGATTGTGCAGCTGCGGTGATTTTCATACCCTACTTCAGTTCCACTACATTTGGGTGCCGGTAACATCCGGCCCTGTTGCCGAATTGCAGAGACACCCCGACTATGGCGCCGAAAAAAACGCTCAACGCTAAAAATTTGGAAGTGCTGGGTGCCCAAAGACTAGCTGAACTGCTGATTGAAATCAGCAGTGGCGATGTCGCGGCTAAACGCCGGCTTCGTCTGGAACTGGTTGCGGCACAAGACCCCGGTGCAATCGGTCAAGAAGTGCGTAAGCGATTGACCACGATTGCTCGCTCGCGTTCTTTTGTCGAGTGGGACAAGGTGAAAGCCTTGGCCGATGACCTGGACACGCAACGGCGCACGATTATCGATCGGGTCGTAAAACACGATTCAGATGAGGCACTGGACCTGATGTGGCGGTTTATGGATCTTGCCACATCTATCTTCGAACGTTGCGACGACAGCAATGGGATGTTGAGCGATGTGTTCCATTCTGCATGTATTGATCTGGGGACGATTGCAAGCACATCCAACGCCAATCCCGAAGACCTCGCTGACCGTACCTTCCAGGCGTTGAATGCCAACGACTATGGCCAGTTTGACAACTTGATCCCGATTCTGACGCCGGCGCTCGGGCAGACAGGACTGGAACACCTGAAACAACACGTGATCGCACTGTCTGAGGAGCCGATCCAAAAATTGCTGGAGGAAGATCGCCGGGTAATCGGCTGGGGATCAAGTGGACCGCTCTATGCCGACGAATTGGAGCAAACATCGCGGGAAATGGTTGTCCGGATGGCATTGCAGGAAATTGCCGATGCCCAGGGCGATGTCGATGCGTTCATCGACCAGTATGATCGGCAAACGAGAAAGGTACCGAGAATAGCCGCCGATATCGCTCGACGTCTGCTTGCGGCGGGCCGGGTCGAACAGGCATGGGATGCCATCGAAGCAACCGAACACAAGCGGCGGGGCTGGCTGGATGTTGAATGGGAGGATGCACGGATCGAGGTCCTTGAAGCCCTCGGCCGCACCGATGAAGCCCAATCGGCTCGCTGGTCCTGTTTCGAACGATCTTTGTCCAACTCCCATCTGCGTGATTATCTCAAAAGGCTTCCTGATTTCGACGACTTTGCCGTCGAGCAAAAGGCGCTGAACTATACGCAGGAATATGTCAGCCTGTTACAGGCAGTGGCGTTTCTGGTCAATTGGCCGGCGCTGGATCGAGCAGCGAAGATCATCATCGAACGGGCAAGTGAACTTGACGGCGATCACTACGAGATATTGGCACCCGCGGCCGAGGCATTGGCTGACAAGCATCCGTTGGCTGCAACTTTGCTTCTAAGAGCGATGATCGATTTTTCAGTGACCAACGGCCGGTCCAGCCGATATCGGCACGCCGCTCGCCATCTCATGGAATGCGCCGGCCTTGCCGCAACGATTGAGGATTACGGGACAGATGAAGGGCACGAAGCCTATGTTAAGCGACTGCAGGCCGAACATGGCCGGAAAACCTCCTTTTGGAGCCTTGTATCCTGACAATCCACTCCGTGATCGCCCGGTCAGATCGGTCTGTCTGAGGTTTGAAACTGGTCTCCATTTCAACGCTTTTTCTGACAACGGCTTGAATGGCACAGCCAGGCGTCGAATCATCGGTCGCTTGTCGGACCTGCACCCGCCGCTTTCGCCGCTTCATCGTCAATGATCGACCTGGCAGCTGAAGTGGCGGCCTGTTTCTGCTCCGGGGTCAGGTCTGCTACCTTGGTGCCGTCCGCCAGCCGAACCGTGACTTCCTTGTGCGCGAAGTGGATGCCTTCAGCCGCGAATAGCTCCTGTATGGATTCATAGACGATCTTGCGGGTGACGAATTGCTCGCCGGGTTTGGTCATGAATTTGACGCGAATGATCATCGCGCTGTCTTCCATCTTGTAGACGCCCTGGCTTTTCAGCGGTTGCATGAAGGTGTGTCCGATCTGCGGATGTTCAAGCAATTTCTGCCCCAGCTTCTTGATCAGCTTGCGCACTTTCTCAACATCGGTGTCATAGGTGACCCTGAGCGGTAGTTTCATCAGCACCCAGTCACGCGAGTAGTTCTTGAGATGTCTGATTTCGCCGAACGGGATCGTATCCAGCGCACCCAGATGATGGCGCAATTGGAATGAACGTATGGAGATTTTTTCGACAGTGCCCTTGATCCCGTCGATCTCGACATATTCATCCTTGCGAAACGCATCGTCCATGAGGAAGAACGCGCCGGAGAAAATGTCCCGAATAAGGGTCTGGGCGCCAAAACCAACCGCTATGCCGACAACCCCGGCACCCGCGAAAATCGGACCGATATCGAAACCCAATGTCGACAGGACAACCATGCCGGCGATCGAGAACAACGCAATGATCATCACGTAACGGGCGATCGGCAGAAGTGTTGCCATGCGGGTGGAGCCGGCGCCGCCGCCTTCGCCGCCGATTTCGTCGTCGGCAGATTGCGGCGTTTCACCTTCCTCTGCCAGTCGTTTGTCTATGAATATCGTGACCGCGCGATAGGCCAGCCAGCACAAGGTTCCGGCCAGCGCGATGTTGAGGATGGCTGTCCATGTGCTGCCTTCACTACCGATATCGACGCCCCAGATGCGACCAAGTTCTCCGAGCGCAATCGTGGCGATGATTGCCAGCGCGGCATTTTCGAACAATGACCGGAACACAGGCTGGTACTCAAAACTCTCGCTGGTTGGACCCTGGATGATTTCTTCGCCGGATTCGATATCGATCTGCCCAACGTGGCTCTCCTGCCGTGCCCGCTCTGCGGCGGCAAGTTCCTCAAACCGGCTGATGCGCCGTTCGTAAAACCACTGAATGACGATCAGGACAATTCCGTAAACCAACATCGATACGAACAGGATTGCAAAAGGTGCTGCGATGACGAGGCCCGGCGCCGGCTGATCCAGTGCAAGTCTGAAAACGA
>JAJFHT010000266.1 GCA_021775495.1 Hyphomicrobiales bacterium
CTTGAACCAGGTTTCATTCAGGCGGCCCGGAATCGCATCGATCTTCACGCCGAAAGCCGGCATCGCGAAAGCATGGATCACGTCGGCAGCGGTCACCAAAAGCCGTACGGTCGCGTCAACCGGTACGACGATCTCGTTGTCCACTACCAGCAGTCTCGGATAGACTGATGTGTCTTCTTTGCCGAGTTCGGCACGATCGGCGTCCTGAACCAGCAGAGAATCGAACGAAAGCGGATCATCGGTCTGATATTCGTAGCCCCAGTACCACTGATATCCAGTGGCCTTGATCGTCAATTCCGGATTGGCCGGCGGCGTCAACTGATTGGTCAAAATATTGAATGACGGAATCGCAAGGAACAGCAAAATCACCACCGGTCCGACGGTCCAGATTACTTCGATCGCCGTGTTGTGGCTGGTTCGCGACGGATTCGGATTGGCGCCGGCGCGGAACTTGACGATTACAACGCCCAATAGCCCCAGAACGAATATCGTAATCGGCACAATGAACCACAATGTGTAGAGTTCGAACCAGGTGATTTCCTCCATCACCGAGGTCACCGCCGGCTGGAACCGATATTGCCATGGCTCCGGCTGGGCGGCCGAAGCCGCAGTTGCGCTCAGTGTGGCGAACCCCGCGCCAAGGCCTGCAAGAATATTCTTCATCACCCTCAAAGTCTCCACAATCACGGTGCTGATACCGGACATCCGCATGGATCGGAAGCGTCGCCGAACGGCGCGCGCATCAAACGCTGTTAAAACCACACTATAGGGCCTTCCGCAAGAAAGGCACCACCGCTGTCCGTGCGGCATTTTTGCGCGTGGTCGGTTCCAAATGTCACCTCAATTCACCGACGATCCCATATGCCACTGACCTTGGGACGAGAAATGGTTCACATGGCCCCAAACCCGGTCGCATTTCGAACGAATTCGTTTATCAGAAGCCTGATTGACCATGTTCGTTGGCCGTTGTGCCGCTTTTTTCTTTTTTACCGGGTCGCCTCAAGGTAATTGTTGGTGATTCGCAATGGAGATATCAGGAAAACCATGTTGGCGCGTACGCTTTTTATCGCGATTTCGATGTCGTTGGGTGCATTGTTGACTGTTCCCGCAGGGGCACAGCAAAACGGAACGGTACGATCGACGCATGGCGCTTGGTCCATCATATGCGATGCCCCGGCCGGCTCACCCAGCGAGCAATGCGCATTGATACAGAATGTCGTGGCCGAAGACAGGCCCGAAATCGGGCTGTCCGTCGTCGTGCTTCGCACGGCGGACAACAAGGCCGAAATCCTGCGGGTGCTTGCCCCGCTGGGCGTACTGCTTCCCAACGGCCTCGGGTTGAACGTCGACGGCAAGGATATCGGCCGTGCCTATTTCGTCCGCTGTTTTCAGGACGGATGTTACGCCGAGGTTATTCTGGAAAAGCAATTGCTCGAGACCATGAAGGGCGGCAGTTCCGCCACCTTCATCGTATTCCAGACGCCGGAAGAGGGCATCGGCATACCGGTCGATCTCACCGGATTTCCTGAAGGTTTTGCCGAATTGCCGTGACGATGCCTCAAGGCGGCATTGCGGACGCCACGATTCGGTCCTACATCGTGGCCGGTCAGCACACGGCTTTCAGGCGCCTGGCGTCGGTAAAAAACAGGATGTATTTCCATGCAAAGCCTTCTTGATCGGTTTGATATTTCGGACGCTGCCGTTCGTGCCATTGCCTGCGAAACGATCAGTGGCGCGGATGATGGCGAGCTTTTCCTGGAATACCGGGAAGGCGAAACTCTGGTTTTCGATGACGGCCGCCTCAAGACCGGCAGTTTCAACATCCATCAGGGATTTGGCCTTCGGGCGGTTGCCGGCGAAGCCGTTGGTTATGCACATTCAACCGAATTGTCGGAACAGGCGCTGAAACGGGCGGCGGACGCGGTCAGCGGCGTCAAGAAAGGCTATTCGGCAAGTCTCGCGCCGGCACCGGCACGGACAAACCACCAGCTTTACGCCGATGCCAATCCGATCGCCAATCCGGATTTTGCCGCCAAGACAAAACTGCTGCAGGACATCGATGCCTGGCTGAGGGCCAAAGACCCGCGGGTGCGCCAGGTCACAGCGACGCTGATCGCCGCATGGCAACATGTCGAGATTCTCAATGCCAATGGGCAGCTTGTCCGCGATGTCAGACCGCTCGTGCGAATGAATGTCTCGGTGATTGTCGGATCGGGCGACCGGCAGGAGTCCGGATTTTCCGGCATGGGCGGGCGCAAACCGTTCGGCGAGTTTCTAACCACCAGCGCCTGGCAGCAGGCTGGCGAGGAGGCTTTGCGCCAGGCACTGGTCAATCTGGAAGCAATCCCCGCCCCGGCCGGAACTTTCGACATCGTACTGGCCAATGGCTGGCCGGGAGTAATGCTGCACGAAGCCGTGGGCCACGGTCTCGAGGGCGATTTCAACCGTAAGAAGACTTCGGCCTTTGCCGGATTGATGGGCGAACAGGTCGCCGCGAAAGGCGTAACCGTCATAGATGACGGAACGATTGCAGAACGACGCGGGTCGCTGACCGTTGACGATGAGGGGACGCCGACAGAACAGACAGTGCTGATCGAGGACGGCAGGCTTGTGGGTTACATGCAGGACCGGCAGAACGCGCGGCTGATGAACATGAAAGCGACCGGCAATGGACGGCGGGAGTCCTACGCCCACGCGCCGATGCCGCGCATGACCAACACCTATATGACCGGCGGCGACAAGACACCGGAGGAAATCATCGCTTCGGTGGAAAAGGGCATATACGCCGCTTCATTTGGCGGCGGCCAGGTCGACATCACTTCGGGAAAATTCGTGTTCGGCTGCACCGAGGCCTACATGATCGAAAACGGCAAGGTCGGCGCACCGATCAAGGGCGCCATGCTGATCGGCAATGGTCCCGATGCCATGCATCGTGTGGCGATGATCGGTAATGACATGAAACTCGATACCGGAATCGGCATGTGCGGAAAAGCCGGTCAAGGCGTGCCGGTCGGGGTTGGCCAGCCGCATTTGCGGATGAATCAGATGACCGTAGGTGGTACCCAAGCCTGACAATCAGTCTTGCAATTGTTTCAAAGATTTACGGGAATCATTTGATATATTGATTCCGCTGGCGGCTGCTCATCGGTCGAGGCTCAAAAGCGCCACGGCTTCAACATGATGCGACCACAGAAACTGGTCGATCGGAACAACCCTTTCAAGACGATAGCCACCGTCGATCAGGGTCCGCAAGTCGCGGGCCAGCGTACCTGGATTGCAGGAGACCGCCGCTATCCGCGGGACCGAAGAATTGGCAATCATGCGCGCCTGTTCCTCGGCGCCAGCGCGCGGAGGATCAAAAACCACGGCATCGAATCGCTTCAATTCCGCCGGCATAAGCGGCCTGCGAAACAGGTCACGTTTTTCGGTCGTTACCGGTTTCAATCCCCGAGCATTGCGGGCAGCCGCATCAAGAGCGGCGATGGATCCGGCGTGGTTCTCTACTGCATGAACGGTGGTTTTTGTGGCCAGCCGCAAGGCAAATGTACCGCATCCGGAAAACAGATCAGCCACCCGGTGTGCAGGCTGTACATATTCCGCGATGAGCATCGACATGGTGTTTTCCGCGGAGATAGTTGCCTGCAGGAACCCACCCGGCGGCGGCGTAACTGCCACACCACCAAACATAACACGTGGCTTGCGCACCTCCATAAAAACCTGACCGTCGCTGGAAAGGCGCGCAATGCCGTTTTGCGACAAAAGGTCAGCGGTCTGCGGGGCCGTGCGTGGGGTCAGCTGAACCGTCCGTTCCAGATCGACATCGAGACCCGTTTCAGTGGCTGTCACCAGCATCCTGGCCGGTTTGCGCGAACCACCGGTCAACCGGGCCAGCTTGCGAAGACCATCCAACCGCCCGGATATTTGAGCAAGCAGCACCGGACACATTTCAATATCAACCAGCCGGTTGTCCCGCATCCTGTGAAAACCCAGCTGTACAGATTTTCCCGACGCAAGGACCGTGAAACCGGCTCTCCGTCGGGTGGATGCGTCACAGGGAACCAGAGGATCGACTTCGGTGCTAATGCCTCTTGCCTGCAACGCATTTTGCAGGATTTGCCGTTTCCAGCCGGCGTAGTCGTGCATTTGGAGATGCTGGAGCGAACATCCGCCGCATGTGCCAAAATGCCGGCAGGTCGGATCAACGCGTTGCGGAGCGGCCTCGATGATTTCGACCAGTTTCGCGCGATTGCCAGAAATCTCCACGGAAACTGTCTCGCCGGGCAAGACGTAAGGGACATGCAACGGACCGTTTGGCGTTTCGACAACGCCGTCGCCCTTTGCGCCCAGTGCGGCAACCGTCACGGTTTGCACGGTCATTGCCTGATACCGGCGAGCAGGAACTCCTGGTTGCCATCGCCCCCTTCAATTGGAGCCGGACATGTCCCAAGTGTCCGCCAATGGGGATAGGCATCGAGCCAGTCGGAGAGATCCCGGGCAATCCGCGGACCGATTTCGATATCTCGCAACAGGCCGCCCTTGCCGATGGCTTCCCTGCCGGCCTCAAACTGCGGCTTGACCAGAAAGACACCGCACGCGCCCGGCGCAGCGAGATCAAGCGCCGGACCCAGCACCAGCCGCAACGAGATAAAACTGACATCACAGACAATGAATTGCGGCACCAGGCCGTCAAGCTGTTCGCCGGTAAGGTCGCGCGCGTTCACGCCTTCGATCACATTCACTCTCGGGTCATCACGCAGCAATTCATGCATTTGGCCATGGCCGACATCAACGGCAGCGATGCGGGCAGCGCCACGCTCCAGCAAAACCTGCGAAAAACCGCCGGTTGATGCTCCAAGGTCGAGACAATCACATTCGGCTGGATCTAGTCCAAAATGATCAAGTGCCGCGGCAAGCTTCAAGGCCGCCCGCGAAACATAGGCCTGCGCCGGATCGTCGACCGCGATCGATGCCACTGAGCTGACTTGCGACCCCGGTCGCGTGACCGCCTTGCCGTCGATCTTCACGGTGCCACGCAGTACGGCATCTCTTGCGCGTGAGCGACTGGCAAACCTACCCTGCTCAACCAGCAACTGATCAAGCCGAACACGGCGAATTCCATCTGACTGCTGCGGAACCACCGGAATCAAGCCCGGGCATACTGCTCGGAGAAATCCCGGCCCAGCGCTTCAAATACGGTGCGGACAATCCCACTCGAACTGAGCCGGGCCTGTTCATACATGATCTCGGGCGCCGCCTGGTCGACAAATATATCCGGCAGGACCAGCGGGCGTATTTTCAATCCCCGTTCCAGCAGGCCTTCCGTTGCGAGAAAATGCAGGACGTGGCTTGAAAAGCCTCCGACCGCCCCCTCCTCGATGGTAACGAGAACCTCATGCTGCTGCGCAAGGTCGCGTAGCAATTTCTGGTCAAGCGGTTTGGCAAAACGGGCATCGGCAACCGTGGTGGACAGGCCCGCCGCATCGAGCTCCTCGGCCGCGATCAGGCTCTCGGCAAGCCGCGTGCCGAAGGACAGTAGCGCAATCTTGCTGCCCTCCTTTACGATGCGCCCTTTGCCGATGGCCAGAACGTCACCCCGTTCGGGCAGTTCGACGCCAACGCCGTTGCCGCGTGGATAGCGCAGCGAGATCGGACCTTCATCATAGTCGGCCGCGGTGCGCACCATGTGCTTCAACTCAGCCTCGTCCGCCGCCGCCATGACGACGAAGCCCGGCAAGGTCGCAAGAAAAGTCGTATCGAACGCGCCGCAGTGGGTCGGACCGTCGGCGCCGACAAACCCTGCCCGGTCGATGGCGAAGCGAACCGGCAATTTCTGAATCGCCACATCGTGCACAACCTGATCATAGGCGCGCTGCAGAAACGTCGAATAGATTGCCGTGAAAGGCTTGTAGCCTTCCGTCGCCATGCCTGCGGCAAACGTCACGGCATGCTGTTCGGCTATGCCGACGTCGAATGTCCTTTCCGGAAACGCTTCGCCAAACAGGTCTATCCCGGTGCCCGACGGCATGGCCGCAGTTATCGCAACCACCTTTTCGTCTTCACGCGCTTCCTGGATCAGGCTCTGTCCGAACACCTTGGTGTAGCTTGGCGCGTTTGCCGGCGGTTTGGCTTGGGCGCCGGTGATGACATCGAATTTCGAGACGCCGTGGTACTTGTCGGCGGCGGCCTCAGCCGGCGCATACCCCTTGCCCTTCTGGGTGACGACGTGGATCAGAACCGGACCGTCGACGGTGTCACGGACATTCTTCAGCACCGGAAGAAGATGTTCCAGATTGTGCCCGTCAATGGGCCCGACATAATAAAATCCGAGTTCCTCGAACATGGTGCCGCCGGTCAGGAAGCCACGGGCATATTCCTCCGACCGACGCGCCTTTTCCTGCCAGAATTTTGGCAGAATACGCGCGGCCTGTTTGGCCGTTTCACGAATGGAACGGTAGGTCTTGCCTGAAACAAGACGCGCCAGATATGCACTCATGGCACCTGTCGGAGGTGCAATCGACATGTCGTTGTCGTTCAGGATGACAATCAGCCGGGTGTCGATCGCTCCGGCGTTGTTCATCGCCTCATAGGCCATTCCAGCCGACATTGCGCCATCACCGATGACCGCGATGACATTGTTGTCGGCACCTTGCAGATCACGCGCGACAGCCATGCCGAGCCCGGCCGATATCGAAGTCGACGAATGCGCCGCGCCAAAAGGATCATAATCACTTTCAGCACGTTTGGTGAAACCCGATAGCCCGTCCTGCTGGCGCAATGTGCGAATGCGGTCACGGCGGCCGGTCAGTATCTTGTGCGGGTAACATTGGTGACCGACATCCCAGATCAGCCGGTCGGCCGGCGTGTCGAAAAGATAATGCAAGGCAAGGGTCAGTTCCACCACGCCGAGACCGGCCCCGAGATGTCCGCCGGTCTGTGACACGGCACTGATCAGTTCGGCCCGCAGTTCATCGGCCAGTTGCGGAAGGTCGGATTCCGACAGTTTGCGGAGGTCCGAGGGGACGCGAATTCCGTCAAGAAGGGGGGTTTGTGGCCGTGTCACGCTATTCGATTCCCTGTGGATCGGCTGAAAATACACAATCCGGCGGCTCTTGCATAACCCTGCCAGCGGTCAGAAGCGACTTATTACAAGAACATGAGGTAATATATAAGAAGAAAATCGCGCTGATGCTATGGGACCGATCGACGCTCAGTTTTCCGGCAGCGGAATAAACTCTTCCTCGTCTCCTGGAACGATGTCGAAACGCCCGGATCGCCACTCCTGCTTGGCCTGTTCGATCCGTTCGCGCGACGACGAAACGAAGTTCCACCAGATATAGCGTTTTGAACCGATCGATGCCCCGCCGAACAGCATGAAATGAGCGCCGCGTTCCGATTTGACGACGATTTCATCGCCCGGCCGGAAAACCAGAAGGCGATCCGATGGAAAGACATCGCCGGAGATATCGATGTCGCCTTCCAGAACGTAGATCGCCCTTTCCTCCTGATCCGCCGGTATTTGTGCGGTTGCGCCGGCATCGAGCCTGAAATCGACATAAAGCGTTTCGGACCTGGTCTTGACCGGCGAACGGGCGCCATAGAGTTCGCCAATGACGATACGGCTGGAAACACCTTCGGCGGAAATCTCGGGCAGGTCTTGGCCGGCTGTGTTTTCAAACAGCGGAGCGATTTCCTCGTCTCCATCCGGCAGCGCCAGCCAGGTCTGCAAGCCCGACATCGACAACGGCGAAACCCTCGTCTCTTCCGGCGAGCGTTCGGAATGAACGATACCGCGTCCGGCGGTCATAAGGTTCACATCGCCGGGCCGAATGACCATCTCAGTCCCGAGGCTGTCGCGGTGGCGAATGGCGCCATCAAACAGATATGTGACGGTCGCCAGCCCGATATGGGGGTGTGGCCGGACATCGACGCCCTGCCCGGCGCGCAGAATTGCCGGTCCCATGCGATCGAAAAAAATGAATGGTCCGACAAGCCTGCGGCGGCTAGACGGCAGGGCACGCCGCACTTCAAATCCGCCTATATCCCTGGCGCCGGGAACAATAAGGGTTTCAATGGCGTCGCAGGCAAAGGAATCGCCGGGTTGCGGATCTTTTCCTGGGAAAAAGCTCATGACACAAATCTCCTCTCGAATCCCTGGCGGTCGTCAGACCGCAACCATGGTGCTGACCATCAATCGGCGTCGAGCGGTTCGGTTCCGGAGGGTTTTCCGTCGCGGGCCAGCCGGATTTTTTCCACTTTGTCTTCTGCCGCTTTCAACAACGTGTCACAGTGTTTTTTGAGGCTCTCGCCACGCTCGTAAATACTGATCGACTGCTCAAGCGGTACATCGCCCTTTTCCAGGTCATCAACGATGCGTTCCAGCGCGGCAAGCGCCTGCTCGAAGCTCATGTCCTTGATATCGTCCTGGGCGTTTTCAGCCATGGGTCATCCTTTCATCAACCGCCGCAGATGCACCGCAACCGATTGCGACAGGCCCTGCAGATCGTAGCCACCTTCCAGAAGGGCAACAAGCCGGTTGTCGGCAAAACGACTTGCTCTATCGATAAGTTGACCGGTTGCCCAATCAAAGTCGTCCTCAATCAGATTGATCTGCGCCAGCGGATCGAGATGATGCGCGTCGAACCCGGCGGATATGATGATCAGATCGGGTTTGAATTCATCAATCGCCGGAAGTATCCGGCTCCTGAACGCATCACGGAAAACCGCACTGTCCGCACCCGCTGACAACGGTGCATTCACGATATTGCCCGCGCCGGTCTCGCCTTTGGCTCCGGTTCCCGGAAACAACGGCATCTGGTGGGTCGAACAATACAGCACAGAGGGATCGTCCCAGAATATATCCTGGGTTCCATTACCGTGATGGACATCCCAATCAACGATGGCAACGCGCTCTGCGTCGTGATGTTTTTGCGCATGACGAGCGGCGATGGCTGCCGTGTTGAACAGGCAGAAGCCCATGGCGACCGCTTTCTCGGCGTGATGGCCGGGTGGACGGGCCGAAACAAATGCATTGTCCGCCTCGCCTGCAAAAACCGCATCGACAGCAGCCGCCGCACCGCCAATCGCCGTCAAAGCGGCCAACCAGCTTTTCGGGCTGACCGAAGTGTCCGCGTCGATGGGGACAATGCCTGTCTCCGGCACTACCGATTTTACCCGGGCGACAAATGGCTCCGGGTGGACGAGAGTGATCAGTTGTTCATCGGCAATTGGCGAGCGGACTCTTTCGATCCGCTCCATCCCCTCATCATCAAGCACGTTTTCAATCGCGCGAATCCGGTCCGGACGTTCCGGATGCCCCAGCGGCGTCAGGTGCTCAAGGTGAATGGGGTGTTCGTAAAACTGAGTGACCATGCTGCGATACTATCAACAAAAGAGGCGAAGGAAATCGGAAACCCCGGGTGAAAACAACTGTCCACAAACGCGTTGTATGCTTGGTGCTACGGGCGAATGGCGAGTAATCGACCGTTCTGGGTGGCCGTCACCAGCAGATCTCCAAGCACAACGATCCGGTGGGCAATCCGTCCCGGAACGTCAATGCCGCGGGATGACTTTCCACTCACGACCATCAGTCTTGTTCGGTCAGCCGAAGGAAGAAACAGTCTTGCTGCCATGCCGGCTGCACCAGGCACAGTTGCCGAGAGGCCGAGTTCGCGGGAACCGATGACGTGATTTGAAAAGCCGTCTCTGTCTTTTGCGACGGATATCAGACCCGATCCGTCAAAGACCGCCATTTTGAGGCGTCCACCGATATGGGGTGTTTCCACCCAGGCAATGACTTTGCGACCATCGCCCAGATATTCTGCAATTCCGGCAATGTTCAGCCAGCGATTGGCCCGGCCGATCTCGGTCGACTGCGCCTTGAGAACCAGTTGCTTTGCCTGAAGGCCATAAATGGCGATCGCCGCTCCACCATTCAGCGAAGACCGGATACAGATGATTTCGCTGCGCCCGTCGCCATCCAGGTCCGTAATTCTCGGTGTCAGGTCTTCGAAAACGTGAGAGGTTGGCAATTCCAGCCGAACGACGGCACCCGACAGGGTTTGTGCTACCAATGTGCCGGCTTCAATCGCATCTCCCAAAACACCGTGGCCGTAACGGCGGGTCGGCGCGCTGTACCAGGCCCGCTTCAGATCGCCTTTCGGCGCTACGGCGATACGACCGTCGGGCAAAGCATCAGACGGGGCTCTTGGTGGCAAACCGCGAATGACACCCGGTGCAAGGCACACTGGACCATTGTCGCAAGTTTCGAGCCGGAAGGATCCGCGCTCGGTTTCGGCATAGGTCCCACGCGGCGTCTGCACCATCTGGCGCACAGCGCC
>JAJFHT010000267.1 GCA_021775495.1 Hyphomicrobiales bacterium
AAATGACTTGTCGTCCAGTTCGCGATTTTGGCCAAACGGGTCGTCACCGTGAAACAGGCCGCCGCCGAGGCTGCCTGCAACATGAAACGTTCTGGCAATGCCGAGTGCGCCGAGCGCCTCCAGCCGGTCCGCATCCTGAAGGATCCGGGCTTCGATCGTCTGTGGTGTGATGCTGGCGGAAAAGCTGTGCGCTTCGATCGCGTGCTGCGCGGCCGCGACTTCGGATTCTGAAAAGCCAAGCCTTGCAAGAATTGGTGCCGCTGCCTGAGCCGACAATCGCGAAGCCTGGTTACGGTTTGCCGCGTTCTTCGGCAGATTGACCAGATCGTGGAGATAGGCCGCCGCCGTCAGAATGACAGGATCTCCCATGCCTTCCCGGTCGGCAATGGTGAGCGCGTTCTTTCTGACCCGCCGGGCATGGTGAACATCATGGCTGGCATCGCTTCCCTTGCCGTGTTCCCGCAGGGCGTTCTCCAGCTTTTCGATCAGCCCATCGTCAGGCGCGGATTGCGAATTCGCATCCGTCGTTTGCTGAAGAGAGTTTTCCTGTGTCGGCATTCCGATTCACGATGCCATTGTCAGTTCACCCGCCAACGCCTTTTCCACCAATGCGCGTGTTTCCGGGATACCGTAAAGCGCGGCAAAGGAGCCGAAACGCGGCCCACGATCCTGTCCCAGAAGAACCTGGTAGATCATCTGAAAGAACGTCACCGAAACACCGGGGCCGCCATCGGGGCTCTTGCGTTTTTGATCCTGATAGCGCTCGAATTGCCGTGCCACGTCCAGCAATGCGTTTTGCACGGCCTCGCCGTCGGCATCCGCGGGCAGGGTGCCGAGTTTCGCTGCGAGTGCCTCCAATGCGTTGCGTTCCGTTTCATCCGGCTCGCGGAAGACCTTTGCCGGTTTGACAAAGTCGTCGAAATAACGAATGGCGTAACCGACGAGTTCGTCAAGTTCAGGATGATTTTCCGGTGTCGCACCAGGTGCATAGCGGGAAATGAAGCCCCACAGCACTGATTTGTCATGGGCATTTGAAGCGCTCACCAGATTGAGCAGCATGGCAAAGGGAACCGGCAGATCAATCTCCGGCGGTGCGCCCTTGTGCATGTGCCAGACAGGATTGCCCAGTCGTTCCTTCGACTCCTGTTTGGAATAGGCTTTCAGGAAGGTGAAATATTCGTCGACTGCTTTTGGAATGACGTCGAAAAACAACTTCTTCGCCGTTTTGGGTTTCTGGAACATATAAAGTTGTAAGCTGGAGGTCGGCGCATAGGTCAGCCACTCATCGATGGTCAGACCGTTACCCTTCGACTTGGAGATCTTCTGGCCGGTTTCATCCAGAAACAGCTCATAGTTGAATCCTTCCGGCGGCCTGCCACCGAGCGCTTTGCAGATCTTTGACGACAATGCGACGGAATCGATCAGATCCTTGCCGGCCATTTCATAGCAGACTCCGAGCGCGGTCCAGCGCATTGCCCAGTCCGCTTTCCACTGGCACTTGACCTTGCCGCCGGTGACCTCGGTTTCCACTTTCTCGCCCGTGTTCGGGTCGGCGTATACGATGGTTCCTTTTGCCCGATTGCGCTCTATCATCGGCACCTGGAGCACTTTACCCGTGCGCGGGCAGATCGGCAGGAAAGGGGAATATGTGGCGCGCCGGTCCGGCCCGAGGGTCGGCAGGATGATCTCCATCACCTTGTCGTAGACATCGAGCATGCGCAGCAATGTCTCGTCAAATCTGCCAGACCGGTAATAGTCTGTTGCGGATGCGAATTCGTACTCGAACCCGAAGCGGTCGAGAAAGGCACGCAGCCGGGCATTGTTGGCGGCGCCAAATGAACCATGTTCGGATCCGAACGGGTCCGGAACCACCGTCAGCGGCTGTTCCAGATATTGCAGCATGGCATCGCGGTTGGGCACATTGTCCGGCACCTTGCGCAGACCATCCATGTCATCGGAAAAACAAAGCAGCCGTGACTTGATCTTGCCGTCGGTCAGCACGTCAAGCGCATGGCGGACCATTGAGGTGCGGGCCACTTCGCCGAACGTGCCGATATGCGGCAGACCGGAGGGGCCGTATCCTGTTTCAAACAATATGCTTTCCGGAAACTCCGATCCCTCGAAACGTTTGACGATCTTGCGCGCCTCCTCGAACGGCCAGGCTTTGCTTTCCGTTGCCGTGGCAATGAGTTCCGGTGAGAGGGCGTTGCTGTCGATCGTCATTGATTTTGCTTTCGGTTGGTTTCCGGCCGGGCCCTGTGCTGTGCGCCTGTTGCGGATGCCCGATGATCTAGGCGTGGCTTTGGCGTGCGTCAATCAGCGTCGCGATTTTTCCTTGCGGACCGGCGGTCCCCGGCTTATGTCACGTCCATTCAGCCATTCTTTGGAGTTCTCCCGACATGTCCGAACTGACAGCTCACGATGCACTGGTCTATGTGATGGTCACCATGTCGGCGGCGGATACCTCCATGAGCGATGCGGAACTGTCGAAAATCGGCACCATCGTTCATACTTGGCCTGTGTTTGAAGGTTTCGACAGTGAACGGCTGGTTGACATCACCCGCAGTTGCGAAAGGCTGCTTGAAAACGAGGACGGCCTCGATGTCATTCTCGATATCGCCTTCACAATATTGCCCGAGCGGCTTTATGACACTGCTTATGCACTCGCCGTCGAAATCGCCGCGGCCGATCTGCATGTCGAACAGGAGGAACTGCGTTTCCTGCAGATGCTTCGCGATCGTTTCGACCTGGACAAGCTGGTCGTTGCAGCGATCGAGCGTTCCGCACGGGCCAGGTTCCGCAAACCGGAATAGGTCATTGACCCATATACAGGGTCGTACCATGGCTTTTGCGGCGCGATAAATCCCTTGTGACTGGTGCTTGATCGCATGCCATGTCAAGCCGGGAGCACAAAGCGCCAATAGACTGATCGGACTGAGTCGTGCCGGACATCGCAAATCTTTCCGAAGCTTCCATTCGCCTCATCGCTTTTCTTGTCATATTCGGTTCGATGGCCTTGTTCGAACTGCTGGCTCCAAGGCTGGAGCGCGATGAGATGCGAGGCGCGTTGAAGTCAAAGCGCTGGTTCACCAATCTGTCGATGGTGGTTCTCTCGTCCGTCGCGCTGCGTGTCGTCTTCCCCGCTGCCGCTGTCGGCACGGCACTATGGGCCGAGGCCAATGATTATGGCCTGTTCCGCCAATTGGCGTTCGATCCGGTGATCGCCGGTATTCTGTCCTTCGCCATCCTCGATTTTTCCGTCTGGTTCGAGCATGTCATCAGCCACAAGATTCCGATCCTCTGGCGCATTCATCGCATGCATCATTCCGACACCGGTTTCGATGTCACCACGGCATTGCGGTTCCATCCGCTTGAGATCGTCCTGTCGATGGTGTGGAAGGCTTCGATTGTGGTGGCGCTTGGTGTGCCGGTGCTGGCTGTCCTGCTTTTCGAAATCGTGCTCAACGGAACAGCCATGTTCAACCATTCCAATGCGCGTCTGCCGCTTGGGCTGGACCGGTTGCTTCGCAGCGTCATCGTCACGCCCGACATGCACCGGGTGCATCACTCCAGCATTCCAGAAGAAACCGACACCAATTACGGATTCAATTTTTCGTTCTGGGACCGAATGTTCGGCACCTATCTTTCGCAGCCACGACTTGGTCACAAGGACATGGAGATCGGACTTTCAGACTGGCGCGGCAAGGAGACGGCCAATCTGGGTTGGACCTTGATGCTTCCGTTCCGGCCCGGTACCCGCCCGGGAGTATTCCGGTTTAAAAAAAACTGACTGGGAAATAGCGCAGGTATAGCTCGGCATAGACGCCCTTGGTTTCAATCTCGCGCAGGGCGTGATTGAACGCCGAAACCAGGTCCTTGTTGGCGGGCAATGTTGCGATTGCCAGACCGTTGCCCAAATATTCGGGCGCCATGAACGGCCCTCCGGAAAATGTACAGCAACCGGCCGAGTCGTTGCCCGAGAGCCAGAACGACAGCCGCATGCCGTCGCCGAACACACCGTCGATCTTGCCGTCCTTCAGGTCGCCGAGCAGCCAGCTCCGACGGTTGTAGGTGACGGTTTTCGCATCGGGAAAATAGTTGCGCAACATGCGTTCATGGCTCGATTTGCCCATCACGCCAATGCGTTTTCCGGCGATGTTTTTGTATAGCGGTTCCCTGATCGCTGCGGATTTCGGGGTCATCAAACGGGCAGAAAAATGCATGAAGGAGCGGGAGAACGCGTAGATCCGGCGCGATTCTTCGGTGATCGCCACTCCGGCAATGATCGCCTCGCCCTGACCGGCCTCAAGCGCAGATTGCAGCTCCTCCCATGGCAGCGCCTGGATCTGGCATTTGGCTTCGACTTCCAGTTCCGCGCAGATTGCCCGCGCCAGTTCGATGTGGAAACCCGACAACCGCCCGAACTTGTCGAGGAAGTTGAACGGCGGAAAATCGATCGTGGTCAAGAATCGCAGGCGCGGCAGCTCCGGCAGAACTGGTCTCCTGAGCCGTTCTTTGGTGTCCCAGAAATTCGGAATCACCGGTTCGGCGGCGCTTGAAGGCAGAACCGAAAAGGCCAGAAATGTTGCCGAGAAAATCAGCAGCGAAATCCTGCCGGTGAAACTGAAGCGATCCCGAACGGTCATGAGGCAGGCGGCGTCCACAATTATTGGGCTAAGTATTCTAACTCTGCGGCGTATAAAGCCGCTGGTGAAAAAGAACAACAGTTTGCCGTATGGACGGCGCTTCGGCTCGTGTTTCAGTCCTGATCGAGGAAAGCGGATCCATAGCCGATGATATCCGGATCAGGTGTTCCGATAACATCAAGATCCCTGTCGTCGTAGGGAAGCGACATCAGCAGTTTCCGGATGACTTCCAGTCTCGCACGGCGTTTGTCGTTGGCTCGGACAATCGTCCACGGTGCATGGTCGGTATGGGTCCGATGGATCATCAGATCGCGATACCTCGTATACTCGTCCCACTTGGACATTCCGGCGATATCGATCGGTGAGAATTTCCAGTGTTTAAGCCGGCTGTGACGGCGGTCATGGAAGCGCTTCAACTGCATTTCGCGACCGATATTGAGCCAGAACTTGAAGAAATATGTGCCGTTTTCGCTAAGGATGTGCTCGAATTTCGGCGTTTCGGTGAGAAACCGCTCGTTTTGCTCCGGCGTGCAGAATCCCATCACCGGTTCCACCACACCACGATTGTACCAGGACCGGTCGAAGGTAACGAATTCCCCTTCGGTCGGAAAATGATTGATATAGCGCTGAAAATACCATTGCCCGCGCTCGGTTTCCGTCGGTTTGGTCAGTGCGACGTTCCGCGCCGTGCGTGGATTGAGATATTGCCTGATCACATTGATCGTGCCGCCCTTGCCGGCCGCGTCGCGCCCTTCAAAAAGCGCCAGCACGCGATTGTTCGATTGCTTTAACCATTGCTGCATTTTGACCAGTTCGATCTGCAGGTCTTCCAATGTCTTTTCATATTTCTTGCGCGGCAATTTCTCCCGATACGGATATCCGCCGGATTCGAGTGTCGAGTTTTCCATCCAGCCGGGCAGGTCCGGCTCGTCGATGTCGAAGACACGGGTCTTGCCACCGGCCTGGAATGTGATGGATTCAGCCAGATCGGCCGGGGATTTCTTGACTTTTGCCATAAACAACAGCCTTTCTCATTCTGGTGGTATCGTATGGACCGTGCGCATGCCCGTCCAGAAAGTTTTTCAATTGTTGCGGTCTGGAATGCACCGTGGGCAGGGTTTCAAACAGATGGATGACGGCAAAGACATATCCAGCCGCTCAATGATGCGTGCCCGGCTTTTCCGAAGCCGTTTTGTTATAGCTGCCTGTTGCCTTGTGCTTGCGGTGCAGGCCGGCCTGACCGGAGCTTCCCTGATTTGGCCGCTGGTCGGCATCGTGCTGATCATACTGGTTGCCGCTGTTGCTCCCCGCAGAGAAATTGGTGAGCCGAAGTCGGATCGAAACCGGGGTAACCGCACGCCGTCAAGCGGAAACTTGTCGGTTCAGGCACTGGCCGATTCCGTGCCTGATCCGCTGGTCATTTTTTCGCACGATGGCAGTTCGGTGCATGTCAACGAAGCGGCGAAAGACGCATTCGCACCGATGACGGCCGGGGCATCCGTGCAACTGAAATTTCGGACGCCGGAAATGCAGCAGCTTATCCGTGAAGTGATTGCCAATGGTGGCACCATGGAAATTGAATATGCCGAGAAAGTCCCGGTCGAGCGTTGGTTCAGCGTGACTGCGGTTTCCGTCGGCGACAATACCGGTCTGTTCGTTCTGGTATTCAAGGATCAAAGCGAAGCCCGGCGGATTGAACGCATGCGATCCGATTTCATCGCCAATGCCAGCCATGAACTGCGCACGCCACTGGCATCGGTCGCCGGGTTCATCGACACCCTGAAAGGGTCGGCCCGCAACGATCCGAAAGCACAGGAACAGTTTTTGCATATCATGGAAGGGCAGGCTGCCCGCATGGCGCGGTTGATCGACGATCTTCTGTCCTTGTCGCGGCTCGAGATGAAACCCTATCTGAAACCCGCGACGAAGGTTGATCTGCGCGAGGTTCTCGAAGGGGTGGTGGAATCGCTGAAACCGCTCGCCAGCGATCTCGGTATTGCAGTGGAAAAAGACTACAACTGCGGCGACTACGCGGTTTTCGGAGATCGTGATGAATTGACCCAAGTGTTTGAAAACTTGCTGGAAAACGCCTGTAAATATGGCCAGTCGGGAAAAAAGATCATCGTCGGCCTGCGTGAGGAAACCGTTTCCGCCGGCCATGCCGTCACGGCGAGCATTCGTGACTTCGGTCCCGGTATTGCCGAGGAACACATCCCGCGTATTACCGAGCGGTTTTATCGCATAAATGCCGAAACCAGCCGGGTGCAGAAGGGTACCGGCCTCGGATTGTCGATCGTCAAACACATTCTGACACGGCACCGCGCGCGCCTGTCGATCGATTCCCGGCTTGGCGAGGGCGCGACTTTTTCAGTTCACTTTCAGGATGCCTGACAGATGTCACGAAATTAGCGGCATGGAGATGTTATCCGGCTCTCCTTCGGGTTGGTTTGCACTGTCCCAAATGGTAGCTTTTGAGCAAGAAAAGGAATTGCCTGCATGCAACAGTCGCATACCGTCAGCGCTTATGATGAAGAGTTGAAGAGCCTGGCCAACGGCATCGCCGCGATGGGTGGCCATGCCGAGCGCATGGTCGAGCAGGCAGTCGCGGCATTGGCCGGTGATGACGCCGGCCTTGCTCAAAAAGTGATTGCCGATGATCCGTTCCTTGATCGGACACAGCGCGAGATCGATGACAAGGCAATCCGCATCATTGCCCGGCGGCAGCCGATGGCCGGCGATCTCAGGGAGATTATCGGC
This sequence comes from Hyphomicrobiales bacterium, assembly GCA_021775495.1. Taxonomy (GTDB): domain Bacteria; phylum Pseudomonadota; class Alphaproteobacteria; order Rhizobiales; family Rhizobiaceae; genus JAJFHT01. The sequence continues at coordinate 7,404 of JAJFHT010000267.1, forward strand.
GCAATCCGGATTTCCGGCGATCTGGAGCGTGTCGGTGACCTTGGCAAGAACATTGCCAAGCGCGTGGTGGCGATTTCCGGAGGACCGCGCCCCATCGGAGCGTTTCGCGGCATGCAGGCACTGTCTGAACTGGCGTTGAACCAGTTGAAAGAAGTGCTGGACGCCTATGCGGAGAGATCGGTTGACCGGATCGATTCCATTCGGGACAGAGACAACGAAATCGATGCCATCTACACCTCGCTGTTCCGCGAATTGCTTACCTATATGATGGAAGATCCGCGCAATATTTCACCCTGCACACATCTGCTGTTTTGTGCAAAGAACGTCGAGCGGATCGGCGATCACGCCACCAATATCGCCGAAACTGTCTATCACATCGCAACCGGAAGCCTGATGTCGATGGATCGGCCCAAGGACGACAAAAGCCACCAGGTGGTGATGCAGGGCAAATAAATCGCCCGGCAAATGCCCTATCGCGAGCGGCGCCGCTCCGAAGCCGGCTGAAAAGCCAGTTTCGAATGGTAGTTGCAATAAGGTCCGGTTTCCTTGGCGTCATTGCCGCAGAAATGGAAATCATCCGTCAGCGGATCGCCATTTGGCCATTTGCAGGTCTGTTCCGTCAATTCGATCAGGCTCAGCCGTCGCGAAATCGGCACAACGACCTCTTCGATCGGCCGCAAATCCTGCTCGGCAACCGCATCGACCTGATATTGCGGTTTCAGCGCGGTCGCACCAACCGTGGCTGTAACCGGACGGGTCGGTGAAGCAGAGCGTCCGCCGCTTTTGCTTCCGCTGACGGATGTTGCCGGTTTTTTTGTCCGCGTATGCGCAGTCGAGGCACGGCCCCGGCTTGACAGTTTCAACCGATGCACCTTGCCGATAACGGCATTGCGGCTGACACCGCCCAACTGTGCGGCGATTTGACTCGCACTAAGGCCTTCAGCCCAGAGCTTCTTCAGAAGCTCAACCCTTTCTTCTGTCCAGTTCATCCCAAGCCGCTCCTCGCGTTCGTGGGCGACTCAGAATCCGGGTCCGTTCCCGAAATTGCCTCCAGGACAGCACCACATACAAATGGTGATTGAGTTCGCCGCACGAGATATAGATATGATCGTTCTTGGAAACTACAATATAGCCGGACTCCGTGACAAGAGTCGGTCACCATTCGTGAATCGGTTTTTTCGGTTTTCCCCAACTTGCGGTGCACAGAAGGGGAAAAACCGTCTGTTTGCCCAATTTGTTCGAGGTTTGCGTTACGGAAACCGGAAGCGGTGCGACGGGTTCGGCACCCGACGAGTGTTTGCCGGGTGCCGGGGGCGCCGATCACGTTGACTTTCGGGGCAAAACACCCGATATTAACGTTGAAAAGCCGCCCTGGGGGCGGCTTTTTGATTTGCAGTCACAACACAATTCTGCCTGTGACGTTCGTTGGACGGATGCAGGCTTGAAAAGGTCCGGAGTAATCAGGATGACCGGTTCGGCTCTATATGACACCTATGCACGGGCGCCGCTTGCCTTCGAGCGCGGCGAAGGCTCATGGTTGATGACCGAAGACGGCACCCGATATCTAGATTTCGCGGCCGGTATCGCGGTAAATTCGCTCGGCCACGCAAATCCACGTCTCGTTGAGGCGCTGACTGAGCAGGCGCAGAAATTGTGGCATGTATCCAACCTCTATCAGGTTCCGGGGCAAAACAGCCTGGCTGACAAACTCACGGCGAACACGTTTGCCGACAAAGTGTTTTTCACCAATTCCGGCACCGAGGCGATTGAGTGTGCGATCAAGACCGCGCGAAAGTACCATCACGCTTCCGGCAATCCGCAACGCTTTCGCATCCTGACGTTCGAAGGCGCGTTTCATGGTCGGTCGCTTGGAGCGATTGCCGCGGGTGGCCAGCAGAAATATCTGGAGGGTTTTGGTCCGAAAGCAGAAGGCTTCGACCAGATTCCGATTGGTGATGTCGATTCACTGAAAAAGGCAATCACGCCGGAAACAGCTGCTTTGCTGATTGAACCGATACAGGGCGAAGGCGGTATTCGGGTCGTGCCCAACGAAATGCTTCGCAAAATGCGCGATATTTGCGACGACAACGGTATCCTCATGGTTCTGGATGAGATTCAGTGCGGCATCGGCAGAACCGGCCGGCTTTTTGCCCATGAATGGGCTGGAATCGAGCCCGATATAATGGCGGTCGCCAAGGGAATCGGCGGCGGATTTCCCGTCGGTGCCTGTCTTGCCACAGCGGAAGCGGCGAAGGGCATGGTTGCCGGCACGCACGGCACGACATATGGCGGCAATCCACTGGCCATGAAAGTGGCGGGGGCGGTCATGGATATCGTGCTTGAAGACGGATTCCTGGATTCGATCAATTCCAAGGCGCTACTTCTTAAACAAGGGCTTGCGTCCGTTGCCGACGAGTTTCCGGATGTATTCGAGGAAATTCGTGGTTTTGGTCTGATGCTCGGCATGAAATGCCGGGTGACCAATACCGAGCTGGTTGCCGCTTTGCGTGATCACCGGATGCTCGCTGTGCCTGCCGGAGACAACGTCGTGCGTTTGCTGCCTCCGCTGACAATCAGTGAAGAAGAAATTCATCTGGCGCTCGATTGCCTGCGCGCCGCTGCCGCGGACCTGTCGAAAGCCGGTTTGAAAACCGCCTGATCCAGCTCACCGGAGTAACAAGATGAGCGACCGGATTCGCCATTTTTCAGACCTTTCCGCGGTTTCTGCGCCGTCTTTGCGTGCCATTCTTGATGATGCATCGGTGCGTAAATCCCGGTTGAAAGCCGGCCGGCAGGATCACGACTACGCCGGCAAGGTGTTGGCGATGATTTTCGACAAACCGTCGACCCGCACCCGGGTCTCGTTCGATGTTGCCATGCGCCAGCTCGGTGGCGAGACCATCGTCCTCACGGGAACGGAAATGCAGCTTGGCCGCAGCGAGACGATTGCCGATACCGCAAAAGTGCTGTCGCGTTATGTCGATATCATCATGATCCGGACCACATCGCATGACAGGCTGCTGGAACTCACGCAAAATGCCACAGTGCCGGTGGTCAACGGATTGACCGACGACACACATCCTTGTCAGATCATGGCCGATGTCATGACGTTCGAGGAACATCGCGGAAGTGTGAAAGGCAAGGCATTCGCCTGGACGGGCGATGGCAACAATGTCCTGCATTCGCTGATGGAAGGCGCTGAGCGGTTTGATTTCCAGTTGCGTGTCGCCACACCAGAGGGCAGCGAACCGCGCGGTGATTATGTCGACTGGGCAAAAAACAGCGGCGCCGACATCCGTTTTTGCAATTCCGCCCAGGAGGCAGTGCATGATGCAGATTGCATTGTAACCGATACCTGGGTGTCGATGGGCCAGGAAGACCAGGCGCGCGGCCACAACGTGTTTTTGCCCTATCAGGTGAATGCCGAGCTCATGAGCCTTGCAAAAGACGATGCTTTGTTCATGCACTGCCTGCCAGCGCATCGCGGCGAGGAAGTGACCGACGAGATTATCGACGGCCGGCATTCGGTGGTTTTCGATGAAGCGGAAAACCGCCTGCATGCGCAAAAAGCCATACTGGCCTGGTGCCTTGAAGGAGAGCACTGACATGGCCGACGGTGCACGCCAACTCGGCGAAATCGGTTTTGCCGGTGATGACAGTGTGGTTCCGTTTCAGGTCGACGCGCTCGATATTCGCGGCCGTATCGTCCAGATTGGGCCGATGCTGGATCAAATCCTTGATCGGCATGACTATCCCGCGCAAGTCGCCGGGCTGCTGGCGGAATCGATCGTTCTGACCGTTCTGCTTGGAACGTCATTGAAGTTTGACGGCAAGTTCACGTTCCAGACGCAATCCGACGGGCCGGTGGATATGCTGGTGGTTGATTTCACGACGCCCGGATCCCTGCGCGCCTATGCGCATTTTGATCCGGATCGGGTTCAATCGGCTATCGATGACGGCAACACCCTGCCACAGGACCTGCTGGGACAGGGTGTCCTCGCACTGACCATCGATCAGGGGCAGCATACCCAACGCTATCAGGGTGTGGTCGAACTGGACGGGTCGTCGCTGGAAAATGTCGCCCGGGTCTATTTCCGTCAATCGGAGCAGATCCCTACAGAGGTGCGGCTCTCTGTTGCCAAACTGGTAATGCCGGGGGAAAACGCCACTCGGGAGCATTGGCGCGCCGGCGGCGTGCTGACCCAGTTCCTTCCGGAGTCGGAAGAACGGCTTCGCATGCCCGATCTGCCCGGCGGCGATGGCGATGATGATGACGAGGACCTTTTCGACGATCTGGTCGACGATTCCTGGCGGGAGGCGGCCGCGTTGCTGGCCACTATCGAACCGTCCGAACTGATCGATCCGACTGTCGGATCCGAGCGCCTGCTTTATCGGCTGTTTCATGAACATGGCGTGCGCGTGTTCGACGGCATTGCAGTGATCGACCAATGCTCCTGCACCAAGGAAAAAATCCGCACAATTCTCGATGGGTTTTCCAGCTCCGAGATATCGGAAAGCGTCGAAAACGGGCGTATTCTGGTCGATTGCGAGTTCTGCTCTGAGCACTACGAATTCGATCCGTCGGATTTTCACAACAAGTCCTGACCGGACAGAGATGACTTCAGGCAACAATCCGAATTAACTGCGCATTACCAAAGCGTAACTTGTCTTGCCATTTGGGTGCTATAATTCTGTTGCACATTGCGACGGGTGCGGGCCGGGCGGAAAACCGGACGACCGATTCAGACGTATTGGATTTGTGAACCGGATTGCCTGTTCCCCAACATATCCTGGTCGTTACCCGAAGGCTGAAACGGAGGGCTTGAATGCTGAAGTCGGTTGAACCTGACAGCGGGACAATCACCGACACCGTGCGCCCGGTGCGCAGATGGCGCATTATCGGACGCGGAGCCTTGCAGTTTTTGCTGATGATTGCGGTTCTCACCGGTTCCGTCATTGCGATGAACCGGTTGATCGAGACCCGCCCGGAAAAGTCCAGCCGGCCGGCCTTTCGCACTGTCTACTCGATTGATGCCCAGACGGTGGAACTGGTCGACCAGCGTCCTTCGATCAATGTTTTCGGCCAGGTGGTCGCCGCCCGGTCGGTTGAGCTGCGTTCGCTGGTTGGTGGGGAAATCATTGCGGTCAACGACGCAGCAAAAGCCGGCGCTCGAGTTGAAGAAGGAGCATTGCTGGTCGAAATCGATCCGTTCAACTACCAGGGAGCCCTGGTGGAGGCCAAGTCCAATCTGGAGCAGACCGAGGCCACTATTTCGGAAATTCAGGCCCGGTTGGTGGCCGAACGGGATCAGAAGGCGGCGGCCGAGGAGCAACTGGAGCTGGCCAGGAGCGATTTGCAGCGGGCAACCTCCTTGCGCAAATCCGGCTCCGTGACGCAAAAGCAGCTCGACGACCGGGCGTTGCTGGTGAGCCAGCGTGAACAGGCGGTCAATCAGCGCGAAAACAATGTGCGTATCGAGCAGGCCCGACTGGCCCAGCAGCGCGCCGCAGCGCAGCGGCTGGCCTGGAAGGTTACCCAGGCAGAACGCAATCTGACGGATACCAAGCTGACGGCACCGTTCTCCGGGATCGTCCAGTCCAAATCCGCCGAAATCGGCCGAATGGTCAATTCCAATGACGTTGTGCTGTCGCTCTATGCGGACCGTGAACTGGAGGCGCGTTTTACGCTGACAGACGCGCAATATGGCCGTGTTGCAACCGATCGCGACCCGTTGATCGGGCGCCGTATCAAGGCGGTGTGGACCGTCGGCGGAGTCGACTATGTCTATTCCGGAGACGTGGTCAGGATCGCGGCGGAAATCGTGTCGGATCGAGGCGGTGTCGAGATATACGCCCATCTTGATGAAAACGATGGCCCGGTTCAGCTGCGCCCGGGGGCATTTCTGGAAATCAGTGTGCCCGATCGCAAATACACCGCGGCGGCGCGGCTGCCTGAAACGGCGCTTTACGATTCCAACCAGGTCTATCTGGTCACCGAGGGCGCGTTGCAAAGCCGCAAGGTCCAGGTCGCGGCCTATGACGGCAACGATATTATTGTCACCGACGGCCTCGAGAGCGGCGATCAGGTCATGACCACACGTCTGTCAAAAGTCAGCAATGGACTTCCAGTCAACGTCAATACACTTGTTCCGGCGGCTGGCGGCGTCGACGCACCGGCCAGCTCGCTGAGCGACTGAGGCCGGTATGCGCGTTTCAGCCGGTCCGGCCAACATCGTTCAGACATTCATCCGCCATCCTAATGCAGCTAATCTGCTGATGGCATTGCTGATCCTGTTTGGCGTGTTTTCGCTGGCGCGTATAAACACCCAGTTTTTCCCCACTGTTGATCGCCCGAACATCAACATCGTCATCAAATGGTCCGGTGCCAGCGCCGAGGATGTCGAATCCAACATCCTCGCCATTGTCGAACCGGAGGTGCGGTTCATCGATGGTGTTGACAAAGTAACGTCTTATGCACGCGAGGGCTCGGGAACGATCGCGCTGGAGTTCGGCGAGGGTTCCGACATGCAGAAGGCGCTTTCGGAGGCGGAGTCGGCTGTCAAAGGTGTAACCAATCTACCTGAGGATTCCGAAACCCCGACGGTCAGCCGGACGCAGTTTTTCGATTCTGTTGCCAAGTTGGCCATCAGCGGCGACGTGCCTGAAGCAACGTTGCGGCAGTGGGCAAAACGCATGCGTGACGATCTGGTCGCGCGCGGCATCGACAAGGTTGAATTCACGGGCCTGCGTGACGAGGAGTTGGCGGTCGAACTGCCGGAACGCGAGTTGCGCCGTCTGAATATGAGTGTTGCCGATGTTTCCCGTGCGATCGAGAACAACAGCCGTGACGTGCCATCGGGAAACGTCGAAGGGTCGGTCGACCGGCAATTGCGCGCATTGGCCGATATCAAGTCACCGAGTGCGCTTCGGCAGGTTGAAATCAAGTCCTTTCCAGGTGGCGAAAAGGTCTATCTCGGCGATGTGGCGGAAGTGACAACCGGATATGAGGATGGCGGGGTTCGGGGGTTCACCACGGGCAAACGGGCCATTCAGCTTCAGGTCCGGCGCGCGACGACCGCCGACACTTTGGTAACGGCGCGAATCCTCGATGACTACCTGGTCGAGGCACGCTCGTTTCTGCCGCCGAATATCGAACTTCATACCTATGAAGTGTCCGCCGACGCCCTGTCGGCGCGCATTTTGCTGCTGGTCAAGAACGGACTTGGCGGTCTGGTTCTGGTCGTCGCGACGCTGTTCATATTCCTGAATTTTCGCATCGCCTTCTGGGTCGCGGCGGGAATTCCGATCGCAATGATGGCAACACTGGCGTTGATGTATATATCCGGCCAGACGATCAACATGATCTCGCTGTTTGCGTTGATCATGATGCTTGGTGTCATTGTTGACGATGCGATTGTCGTTGGTGAGCACACTGACACGCGGATGGCGCTTGGCGACGATCCGGTGACAGCCGCCGAAAACGGTGTCGGGATGATGTTGACGCCGGTCATGGCCGCGATGACAACGACGGTGGCATCCTTCGCACCGATTGCCCTGATCACCGGAACCATCGGACAGATCATGGGTGTCATGCCCTATGTCGTCGTTGCGGTGATTGTCGCCAGCCTGGTGGAATGTTTTCTGGTGCTGCCGGGCCACCTGGCGCATTCCCTTCAGCGGCGCAGAGGCGGCGTCAACTGGTCTTTCTGGCGTCAACTCTTCTTCGCTATGGCGATCGCATTCGCCTTGCTGACAATAAATACCCGTTTTGACAGCTCGGGCCTGCCCTCCGGCTTCTCTGAATTTGTTGCTGTGATCGAAGGCTGGCGCTCCGACTATCCGGTCTGGTTGTTTTCAATCCTCGTCGCAGCGACGGCTTTCCTGCTTGGAACGGCCCTTGAGGGTTTGATTTATTCAGTTCGCCGGTTGATCTCCGGCCGGAAGTCACACGCACAGAACCAGTATGAAAGCAGCGAAGGCGAGGGCCGGTTCCGGCGGACCTTCGATGCGGGGTTCAATCGATTCCGGGACGGCCCGTTTCGCCGGCTGGTGGCTCTGTCCTTCCGCTGGCGTTACGTCACCGCATCAGTTTCAGTTGCTATCGGGCTTGTTGTCGCCGTCGGATTGATCCGCGGCGGTCGGGTGGAGTTTGTTTTCTTTCCCTCGCCGGAAGCCGAGAACATTCGAGGCTATGTCTCTCTCAATGCCGGTACGCCTGAAGAAGATGCCATCGAGGCCGTCAATCTGTTCGAAGCAGCCCTGCGCGAGGTCGAAGCCGATCTCGGCGGTGGCGATGAAAAGCTGATCCGTGCGGTTTTCACCACACTTGGCAAGGCCGGTCGCGCCACCGGCGACAATCTTGCTGAAATACGCGTTCAACTGACCACGTCGGAAGTCCGGACGGTTCGAACCGCCGAAATTGTCCGAGCCTGGCGCAAGGCGGCGCCGAAGATTCCTGGCGTCCGTCGTTTTTCGGTGATCGAGATCCGCGGCGGCCCGCCGGGCCGCGACATCGAGGTGCAATTGCAGGGGGGCGTGGCCGGCACGCTGAAGTCTGCAGCAATGGAGGTGACCGATCTTCTTTCAGGCATTGCCGGCGTGTCGGGTGTCAGTGACGACCTGCCTTATGGCAAGCCGGAACTGGTTATGGAACTATTGCCGCGCGGCGCCGCGCTGGGGTTCTCGATCAACGATATTGGCCGTCAGGTCCGCAATGCCTTTGAGGGTGCCATTCCGCGCCGCTTCGCCCGTGGTGATGATGAAATCACTGTCCGCGTGACCCAGACCATGCGCGAGACAGGTGCCGCCGCACTGCGCAATTTCGAGCTGAAAAGCCCAACGGGCGGATTTGTTCCGCTGACAGAGGTTGTCCGCCTGCGAGATAAACAGGGATTTGCGTCCATCCAGCGCCGTGACGGCAAATCGACCCTTGCCGTATCGGGTGACATCGACAACACGGTCAACACCACAGACGGCGTGATAGAGCAGCTCGAGAGCAACGGCAGCTTGGACCGGATCGCCAACAGATATGGTATTACCTACAAATATGGCGGCCGCGCCGAGGAGCAGCGTGATGCCTTTACAGACCTAGGCATTGGTACCGTGGTTGCACTGACCGTCATTTACATCATCCTTGCCTGGGTGTTCGGCAGTTACTGGTTGCCGTTCGGTGTCATGCTGATCATCCCGTTTGGCGTCGTTGGTGCTGTATTCGGCCATTGGGTGTTGGGCTACCAGCTGACGATCCTGTCGATGATCGGACTGCTTGGTCTTGCCGGAATTCTGGTCAATGATTCAATCATTCTGGTGACGCGTCTGCGTGAGCGCCTGAGTGAGGGCCAGCCGCTGTTTGAGGCGACCGTCGGCGCCAGTCAGGACCGCTTGCGCGCTGTCCTGCTGACTTCGCTGACGACAATCGGCGGGCTGATGCCGCTGATGTATGAAAAGAGCCTGCAGGCCCAGTTCCTGTTGCCGATGGCGATCACAATCGTCTTCGGCCTCGGCTTGGCAACGCTACTGGTGCTGTTCCTGGTGCCAACACTGATCGGCATCGGCAATGACATTGGTCGCTTCCTGCGGCTGATGTTCGGGCAGGTGCGTTTCAGGAGCCAGCCGGCGGAGTGAAGACCTTTGCTGTAGGCTGATCAACGTACAGCGCGATCATGCCGCTTCGATATCGGTCTGTGGAAAATCAGCGCCCTTGAACATCAAGGGCTGCCCAAAATGTCTCGCGCAGGCATAGGAAAAACAATCGCCGAAGTTCAAACGTGCGGGATGTCTGCCTTTGCCATACCGGTCGAAGGCGGCAAGCGCGATATCTGCGGTCTCCGGGGGGACTGCGACCAATTCAATCTCCATCAGCGCGAGATATTCATTGACCGCCTCGGCCGCCGTCCCGATCTTCAAATCAAGGATTCTTGCAACCGCGATCGCTGCCTCCCAGACCGCGAGCGGCGATGTCATCCGTGTCCGCGTTTGCTGCATGCGGGCCAGCAGTTCGCGTGCATCATCTTCGTTGGTCAGAAGCGCCGTGAGCGCCGATGCGTCAATGAACATCAGTCGTCCTCATACAGGCTGTCACGAAATTCCTTGTCGGCCGGCTTGCCATGCCGCAGGTTTCCCTTTGTGCGCAGGTCGCGGCAGAATTCTACACCGATCTCCACCAGGGACGGCTTCGCCTTCTCACGCTCGAGTTCGTGGCTGAGCGCTGTGTGTACCGCTTCTGTCAGTCCGATCTTTTTCAATGCGGCCACTTTTCGTGCGAGCGCATCGGTTTCGGGATTCTTGATGTGAAATGCCATTTGTCTATCCGTTGGTCGCTATCCGTATATAGTAACCTGGATACACCATGTGAAGTGCCGGTCCCGTCAAGAGGCTGAAAGAACGACAATTGGTACGATTTCTCAGTTCCGCCAGAACTGCGGCATGAAGATCACCAGCACGGTGAACAGTTCCAGCCGGCCGAGCAGCATGCCGGCGGCCAGCAGCCATTTGGCCGGATCGTTCAGCGTGTTGTAAGTGCCTGCCGGGCCAATGATGCTGCCAAGACCTGGGCCGACATTCGAGATCGCCGAACCGGCGCCCGACAGCGCGGTGACGACGTCCAGGCCGGTCAGCCGCAGCAAAATGGCGAGCACGATGAAGGCGGCAAAATACAGGAAAAAGAAACTCATCACCGCCGAAGTCACCCGGTCGTCGATCGGTCGGCCGTTGAACTGTTTGACGAAAATACCGTTGGGATAGACCGTCTGGTAAAGGTGCTGCTTGATACTGGCAAACAGCACCTGGAAGCGGAAGATTTTGATGCCGCAGGAGGTCGATCCGGCGCAGCCGCCGATGAACATGATGGCAAAGAAAAAGGCGATCGCATGCGGTCCCCACAAGCCGTAATCGGTCGTTGCGTAACCCGTGCCGGTGGTGATCGAAACGACGCTGAACGCCGCATAACGCAGGCCCTCCAGACCTGCATGAAATCCCGACCCTTCGGCAATCATCCAGGCAGCAAGCGTTGCCAGAGCCAGCACGGCCAGAAAAACCCGCACCTGCCGATCCCGGAAAAACAGGTCGGCCTGCCCCTGCAGCATTTGGACATAAAGCAGGAACGGGATCGATCCGACAATCATGAAAACGATGGCGATCCACTCGATGGCCGCGCTGTTGAAGTGGCCGATCGAGGCGTCCTTGGTGGAAAATCCTCCGGTCGCCACCGTCGTCATCGCATGGATGACCGCATCGTCGGCACGCATGCCGGCGATGATGTATCCGAAGGCGCAAAGGCCGGTGAAGCCGATGAAGATCAATGTCATCGAACCGGAAATCTGCGTTGCGCGCGGCAGGATCTTTTCCGGCGTGTCGAAAGCCTCGGCCTTGAACACCTGCATGCCGCCGATCTGCAGCATCGGCAGCACCGCGACGGCCATGACGATGATGCCGAGCCCGCCCAGCCATTGTTGCAGGCCGCGCCAGAACAGGATTCCCGGTGGCGCGAAATCAAGCCCGACAATCACCGTTGCGCCGGTTGTTGTCAGGCCCGACATCGATTCAAAAAAGGCGTCGGTGAAAGTCGGCACGGTACCGGACCACAGATAAGGAATGGCGCCGAACGTCACCAGCGCCATCCAGGAGGTCACGGTCATTAGCATTGCCTGCCGCGTCGACAACCCGCTTGGAGCGCCGCGATTGGAGGCAAAAAGCCCGAGGCCGACAAGCAATGTCAGCGCCGATGCCGAGGCAAAAACCTGCCAGTCCGGATTGGAGGATGCAAGGTCGATCAGCGCCGGAAGCAGCATTGCAACACCGAGCATCGACAAGAGCACGCCGGTGACCAGAAAGATCGGTCGGAAATCGAAAATCGAAATCAATTGACGGTTCTCGATTTGCCCGGAATATCCAGCGAGAAGGCCGGAATATCGATCTCGAACGCTTGCCCCTCCTGGGTTTCCATCTGGTAGCGGCCGATCATGATGCCCGACGGCGTGGTCAGCGGACAGCCGGAGGAATACTGATAACTGTCGCCGGGATTGAGGATCGGCTGTTCGCCGACCACACCCGGTCCGCGAACCTCCTCAACCGTTCCGTTCGCGTCGGTGATATGCCAGTAACGCGATTGCAACTGCACCGTATCTTCCGAATTGTTGATGATCGTTACGCGATAGGCCCACACATAGCGGCTTTCATCCGGTTCCGATTGCTGCTCGAGATAGAACGGTTCGACCGTCACCTCGATATTGCCTGTAATGGCGCGGTACATTGCGCAGGCTCCCGGTCCCATGACTGCATTTGCCGATTCGCGCAGTTTGCTGGACAATTCCGTAATGCGCAAACCCCCCTGTTCCCGGCATTGTGTTTCCAGATGACATTGCGGGCCAGGTCCTGTTTATAAGTGTATGACCTAGCTGCTTCGGGCTTTGACGGCAATGTGATTCGGGTGTGTATGGAACGGTCGCAACGGCCGGTGTAGGGGAAAGCCGAACGGAGAATCAGACCTCATGCTCGACGGTGTAGTCAGACAACATCTTGATCCTCTGATGGATCGTATGGGCTGGGCGCTGGCCGGGCGCGGGGTAACGGCAAACGCGGTGACCGTGGCGGGGTGCGTCATCGGCATCGCTGCCTTCGTGCTGATCTGGCAGCAGTATTATCTTGCCGGGCTGGTGCTGCTCTTGATCTCCCGGTTGGGAGATGGTCTCGACGGAGCGGTGGCCCGGGTCCGCGGCAAAACCGATTATGGCGGCTATCTGGATATTGTTCTCGATTTTTCCTTCTACGGGCTGATTCCATTGGGTTTCGTGCTGGCCGATCCGGCAAACAATGCCGTTGCCGGCGGCGTGCTCATTTTTTCGTTTTACATCAACGGTTCGAGTTTTCTCGCTTATGCGATTATGGCGGAAAAGCGCAAGATGGACACCGATGTGCGCGGCCAGAAATCGCTGTATTTCACCACCGGCCTGGCCGAGGCGACCGAGACGATCGGTGTCTTCTGTGCCAGTTGCCTGTTTCCGAATTGGTTCGTGCCAATTGCCTATGTTTTCGCGGCGCTGTGCATCTACACCACGATTTCGCGCATCGTTCTTGCCGGTCGGGTTTTTGCTGAGCCCGGAGATGACGACAGTTGAAGTGAAACCGGCTCCTATTTGTCAGGCGACGTCACCAGAGGGCATCGGCAACCAGTTTGATCGCCAGTAACGACAGCATCACCAGCATCACGCGATCAAATGTGTCCTTGGAAAACCGTTCAGCCAGTTTTGCTCCGACGGGCATCATCACCAGGATCGGCAGCAGCGCTAGCGCACTGATGCCGAAAAGACTTGGTGTCATGATGCCAAGCGCCACAAGCGCCGGAATTTGTGTCACCGTCATCATCAGGAAGAACACCGACACGGTGGCGATGAACGTCGGGCGTTCAAGGCGCATGGCGTTCAGGAAGGAAATCGAAACCGGCGCCGATATGCCCGATGCGCCCTGCAGCGCTCCGGCGATCACTCCGACAGGCGTGCTGAGCTTCAGGGCTGCTTTATCTGAAAGCACCCAGCCGGGCCGCAGGAACCGGAAGATCACATAGACAAAAACAACTGCGGCAAGGGTGAGCGAGAGAATCTCCTGCGGCAATGTTGCGAGAAGCCAGGTCCCGATCACCGTTCCGATGGCGCCGGCCAGGGCGAACATGACAACGAACCGCGTTTGCGAAATCGATTTGCGATATTGCCACCATTGCCAGATATTGGTCAGAAGATTGGGCACCATCATGATCACTACGGCAAGCTTCACGTCGTAGAGCATGGCTATGGCCGGCACGGCCAGGACTGGGGCTCCGGCACCGGTTGCGCCTTTCACCAGGCCGCCAAGTGCCAGAAAGACAGCAGCGATCACCACCGACATGCGGACCGTTTTCTCTTTTGAATCAAAGGCTTATGATTCGTTAACCAGTCATCGTCCGGAGCAGGGTGCTTTACTCGGGCACCGGAAATCTGACAGTATTTGTTCAATGTGTTGAAACCAGTTCAGCGCGCGTTGAAACGAGGGGCGGACGACAGGTGAGATATTTGAACGGAGCCGCCGAAGTCCGGCATCCTTGTCGCATAAGAATAGCCGTCTGATGGTTGCAATGCCAATTGAAACCGACACCGATATCCTGATAGTCGGTGGCGGTCCTGTTGGGCTGGGGCTGGCGATTGAAATTGGCCAGCGTGGTCACCGTTGCATTGTCTTGGAAAAGCACAAGACCCCGTCACCCATTCCCAGGGGTCAGAATCTGACCCAGAGAACGATGGAACACTTCCATTTCTGGGGCGCTGAAAAGCAACTTCGCGCCGCGCGCACCATTCCTCCCGAATATGGAATTGGCGGCCTCACGGTTTACGGCTCGCTGTTGGGTGAGTTCTCCTATGACTGGTTGCCACGGGAATTTGTCAGGCCGTTCTATTTCACTGACAATGAGCGATTACCGCAATATGCAACCGAAGCTGTGCTTCGTGAACGGGTCGCTCAATTGCCTTCGGTTGAGGTTGTCTACGGCCTTGAGGCCGAACTGGTGAATCAGGATGATCGTTCCGTGTCCGTCGTCGCCATGGAACGGAGCGGTGGTGCACAGCGCCGTCTGACCGCGCAATATCTGGTCGGTTGCGACGGTAGCAAGTCGGTCGTGCGCATCCGGGCCGGCATCACTGAGACCAGGTCGGATCACGACAGGCTGATGGTCCTGCTGGTCTTTAAATCCGAACAGCTGCACGACCTTCTCAAGCGCTACCCGGGCAAATCCTTCTACAATGTCCTCAATCCGGACCTGCAGGGCTACTGGCGGTTTTTCGGCCGCGTCGATCTTGGCAGCAGCTGGTTTTTTCACGCCCCTGTTCCGGCGGACACCACAGCGGACAATTTCGATTTCGAGGCCTTCCTGCACGAAGCTGTCGGAACCCGCTTCGAACTGGAATTCGAGCATATCGGGTTCTGGGACCTGCGCATCGCAGTAGCGGACAACTACCGGCGGGACCGGATTTTCATTGCCGGCGATGCGGCGCATTCGCACCCGCCCTATGGCGCTTTCGGCATCAATACCGGTTTCGAGGATGCGCGAAACCTCGGCTGGAAATTTGCCGGTGTTCTGGAGGGCTGGGCGGATGAAGCGATCCTTGATACCTATGGGGAGGAACGCCGTCCGGTCTTTGTCTCGACCGCTCGGGATTTCATCGAATCCGTTATCGAAAAGGATCGCAGCTTTCTGCGAGACCACGACCCGGCGCGCGATCGGGCGGCCTTTGAGCAGGCGTGGAGCCTGCGCGCGTCCGGCACCAGCGGCGAGATCGATGCCTTCGAGCCCAATTACAAAGGGTCATCCATCGTGTTCGGAGAAGACGGGGCGGTGAGCGATGCCATTGGGCCGCATTCCTTCGTTGCTCGGCCAGGCCATCATCTCGCCCCGCAAATGCTGTCATCGGGAAAAAATGTCTTTGAGGAACTCGGTGACGGTCTGTCGTTGCTCGCGCTTGATGCCGACGGTGCCGCCATCCAGGCGTTCGAACAGGCTGGCCGGCGCCACAAGGTTCCTCTCAGGATAATAGCAGACAGTCTTGCCGACGGCCGGGAAAAATATCAGGCCCGGCTGATCCTGATCCGGCCCGATCAGTTCGTTGCCTGGTGTGCCGATGATCCGCCGGAAGACGCCGATAGAATCATCGCCAGAGCGATTGGAGGACTCACGGTTTCAGGATGATTTTCGGTGTTGCCACGGAACCGTTGCGAATGTCGGAAAATGCCTGCGCCCCATCATCAAGTGCCCGTGTCTCGATCCAGTCTAGGGTGCCAAGCCGGCCATCGAAAATCGCCGCGGCAGTGTCGGCAAAATCCTGCGGCGTATAGGTGTAGGTGCCGA
>JAJFHT010000268.1 GCA_021775495.1 Hyphomicrobiales bacterium
TGATGGACGAGCCGTTCAGCGCGCTTGACCCGCTGATCCGAAGCGACCTTCAGGACGAATTCCTGGCCCTGTCGCGCGATATGAAGAAGACGACGCTATTCATCACACACGATCTGGATGAGGCGATGAAGATGGGCGATCGGATCGCGATCATGAAGGACGGCAGGATCGACCAGACCGGGACGCCAGAACAGATCGTGTTACATCCCGAGACCGATTACGTGGCGCGCTTCGTCGGCTCGATTTCGACGCTGAAATATCTTTCAGCCTCCGAGATTGCCGTGCCCGGCGACGTCTCGGACGATGCGCCCCGACTGGGCCCCGACGCGCCTTTGCCGGCCTTGATCGAGGCCCTTGCGGACGGAGTGGACCACCTTGCGGTCGCAGATGGCGACACCGTGATCGGACGGATCGGACGGCCCGAGCTTCTGAGTGCCGTGGGTCGTGATCTCGCGCGGAGTTGACATGGACCCTCTTCTAAACCCCTTCGACTATTTCACCGTTCCATTCGGACAATGGGCAGCGGCATCGCTGGACACTTTTGTCGGTTTTGCACGTCCGACATTGTTGGCGGCCAAAATTCCGGTTCAGTCATTCCTCGAGTTTATTCAGCGGTCGTTGATAGCCATGCCACCTTCTCTCGGCATTCTGGGGTTGGTCATACTGGGATATTTCCTGTCGGGTTGGCGCTTGGCGCTGACCGGGTTCATCTGCCTGACAATGATCGGGTTGATGGGTGCCTGGCAGGCAGCGATGACCACCTTGTCCATCGTTGTCACGGCTGTGGTGATCTGCGTCGCGATCGGCTTGCCGATTGGCATAATGGCCGCCCGGAGCGACCGGTTTTTCCGCGTTCTCAGGCCAATACTGGACCTGATGCAGACCATTCCATCCTTCGTTTATCTGGTCCCCGTCGTCATGCTGTTCGGGATCGGCGATACACCTGGCGTGATCGTGACATGCTTCTTCGCGATAACACCGCTGATCCGGCTGACCAATCTAGGCATCCGCGAAGTTCGCGAAGACCTGGTCGAGGCCGCACGCGCCTTTGGAGCCAGCGAGATGCATATTCTCTTTGGCGTGCAATTGCCGCTGGCGCGCCCGACATTGCTGGCCGGATTGAACCAAACAGTGCTTTTATCTCTTTCTATGGCGGTCGTAGCCTCGATGATCTCTGTCGCCGGACTAGGACGGCTCGTGCTGGAGGGCATCGGTCGTCTGGATTTTGGCTCGGCCACCGTCGGCGGATTCGGGATTGTCCTGACCGCGATCACCGTTGATCGTTATGTGCAGGCATTGGGCGCATCGACACGTACAAAGCAGTCGACAGGGTAAATTGATGGACCCTTCCGTTCTTCTTGACCCCTTCGCCTCAGTCCAGTTGCCACTGGCTGAATGGGCAAATGACAGCATGAGATGGGTGACGAGGAACTACCGCTTCGTGTTCCAGGCCATCAAGGCGCCGGTGAAAGAAGTGCTGGACCTGGTCGAGGACGGATTGCGTGGTGCACCGCAGTCGATGCTTGTCGTGGTATTCACTCTGTTCGCCTGGCAGGTGGCGAACCGAGCCACAGCCATCGTCACATTCTTTGGCCTGATCGTGATCGGAATTATTGGAGCGTGGGACCCCGCGATGACGAGCTTTGCCGTGTTGGTCACGGCGGTCTCACTATCTGTCATCATTGGTTTGCCCATCGGTATTCTTTGCAGCCGATTCAATTTCGTATGGGCACTGGTGCGCCCGATTCTGGATTTCATGCAGACCATTCCGTCTTTCACCTATCTTGTGCCGGTCATATTGCTCTTTGGGATCGGCAACGTGCCGGGTGTCATAGTAACGGTATTTTTCGCAACACCGCCGCTGATCCGCCTGACCAATCTGGGCTTGCGCGAAGTGCGCAGCGATCTTGTCGAAGCTGCCGATGCCTTCGGGGCATCGCCGCTTAAGCGGCTTTGGGCGATCGAACTGCCGCTGGCGCGCCCGACGATCATGGCCGGTGTCAATCAGACGGTCATGCTTTCGCTGGTGATGAGCGTCATTGCCTCGATGATTTCTGTCGCCGGTTTGGGCCGTCTGGTGCTGGTCGGCATCAGCCAACTTGATCTGGCCCGGGCGTCCGTGGGCGGATTGGGGATCGTTTTGCTGGCTATCATCTTCGACAGAATTACCCAGGGCTTTGGCTTCACCCGGCGGGACCGGGGCGATCGCGGCCTTTGGGAACAGGGGCCGGTTGGCTGGCTCCGCTCACGACTGAAAACCTGAACCTAACAAGGGAGGAACTACACATGAAAACCATCTTGAGAGGCACTGTCGCCGCGGTACTTGCCTGCGCGTTTGCGGCACCCTCAGTCGCACAAGAGGCGACTGCAATGTCCACGGGCCGCACCGACCACCAGTTGATCTACGAAGTGATCGAGGAAGGCTTGTCCGCGCTTGGTTACAAAAACAACGAGATGCTGACTGGAGCCTACCCGGCCATTCACCTGTCCATCGGTCAGGGCGATGCCGATTACACCGCCGTGCACTGGAAGCCGCTGCACAATGAGTTCTTCGAAAACGGCGGCGGCGATGAAGCCATGGTCCGCGTGGGCCCGATGTACACCAATGCGATGCAGGCCTATTTCATCGACAAAGCGACGGCGGACAAACACAGCATCACCGGCCTTGAGCAAATGAAGCAACCGGAAATCAAGGCGCTTTTCGACACCAACGGTGACGGCATGGCCAATCTGACGGGTTGCAATCCCGGTTGGGGCTGCGAAAAGGTGATCGAGCACCATCTGGACGCCTACAAGTTGCGCGACCATATCAACCACGACAAGGGTGCCTATTTCGCATTGATGGCTGACACTATCGAGCGTTTTAAGGCCGGTCAGCCGATCTTCTACACGACCTGGGCTCCGAACTGGATCATGGGCACACTGAAAGACGGCGAAGACGTTGTCTGGCTCAATGCGCCGTTCTCGTCCCTTCCAGGTGGCCAGGACTCGAATACAGAGTGGCCTGATGGCCGCAACCCCGGCTTTGGCTCAAATGACAACTATGTGCTTGTGAACAAGGGCTTCGCCGAAGCAAACCCGAAGGCCATGGCGTTCCTCGAAGGCCTGCGGATCCCGGTGGCTGATCTGAGCGGGATGATGACGCGCATGAACAATGGCGAGGATTCTCCCGAGCAGTTGGAACAGATCGCCAAGGACTGGATTGGCGCGAATCAGGCTGAATGGGATGCGCTGATTGCGAAAGCGTCGGCGATGTAAATTACTTCCGGGCCCGACTATTCAGGCGGGCCCGGGCAACTCTGAAAATGAGCGTTCCATGACGATTTTCTTTCATTGGAGCGAGGCCACGCCGGACATCTGGCGCAATGCCTTGACTGCCGAAAACATTCCCGGTGATTTGCGTTTTGTTGAGGATCCAGGCGCTTTGTCCGACATCAATTATGCGGTTGTTTGGGCGCCCCCTCAGGGATTGCTCAGACAATTTGAGAACCTGAAGTACATATTCTCCATCGGGGCTGGCGTGACCCATATCACGCTTGATCCTGATTATCCTTCCGAAGTGCCAATCGTACGGCTTCAGGATCGTTTGCTGGTCCAGGACATGTCGTGTCACATCATCCATTGGGTCCTGCACTTCCACCGCTACTACGCACGTTATCGACAGTATCAGGGTGAAAAAAAGTGGTTGCGTCATCGCTATCCCGAGAATTCCAGTCGCCGTATCTCGGTTCTTGGCCTGGGCCAGACGGGACAAGACGCCTGCATCCGCCTGAGTGATCTGGGCTTTAACGTCACAGGCTGGGCGCGTAGCGAAAAGACCATCCCCGGTGTGCGCACTCTGGCCAGCAATGATGCTTTCGATACCGTCGTGCGCGAGGCCGACATTCTGGTCAACTTGCTGCCTCTTACGCCCGAGACGACTGATCTTCTGGATGCTGGCGTGTTCAACCGGATGCCCAGGGGATCGTTTTTGATCAACGTCGCGCGCGGCTCGACAGTCGTTGATGCCGATCTGCTGTCAGCGCTTGATTGCGGCCAGATCGAGGCCGCTGCGCTGGATGTCTTTCGGGAAGAACCCTTGCCTGCGGACGATCCCTATTGGAGCCACCCGGCAGTCTCGGTGACGCCGCACGCGGCGGCTCCCACGAATGAAGGATCGGCCGCCGAGTTCATTGCCGGACAAATCCGGATTGCCATGGATGGCGGCCGTCCCGCTCCGATCGTGGATCTGGCGCGCGGGTACTGATATGCCGCGCCAGTCGATCAGACCGCGGATTATTCCCAGGCACGATGATAGCAACGGATGGTGGAACATACTTCCTCCGGCTGCGCCCGAGTCTCGGCTGACTGGCGAAAAACATGTTGAAACCGCGATCATTGGCGCGGGCATTTGCGGTTTGGCCGTGGCGCACCAGCTCGGCAAACTGGCTCCACAATCCGAAATTGCTGTGCTCGATGCCGAGCGCGCGGGCTTTGGCGCATCCGGCCGAAATGCCGGGTTCATGCTGAACCTCCATTCCCACGGACCGCCAAAGAAAATCGACATCCTTCGGCGCAACATGCAGCTCTGGGAAAGCGGTCTGGACGACCTCCGCCACATGGTGCGCGACTTCCAGATCGCTTGTGACTGGCATGAGTTCGGGCGCATTTACGGCTCGGCCGGGTCCGACGGCGAAAAACACATCGACGAAATCGCCGACACCCTGGGTCAGCTTGGACTGACGTATTCCTGGCTTGATGCGGGGCAAATGCAGTCCCGGCTGGGCACGGCTTTTTATCGAAGGGGCCTGCATGCCGGGGGTAGTGCTCTGGTGAACCCCGCTGCTTTACTGCGCGGCCTTGCACGGCATCTTCCGGTGAATATCACTCTGTATGAGGAAAGCCCTGTCACCAGGCTTGATCGGGTCTCAAACGGGTTTGAGATCGTCACCGACACAGGGACACTGCGTGCCGACCGGGTGGTTGTGGCCGCGGGTGTATTCATGCGCCAGTTCGGGGTGGCTGCGGGTCGGTACGTACCCATGGCCACCTACGCCAGCCTGACTCCACCGCTTTCAGATTCTGAATTGTCGCACTTGGGAACGGCCGAGCCCTTTGGCGTGCTTGGCGGATCGGAATACGGCGCCACAATTCGACTGACCCGCGACAATCGGTTGTTCGTGCGCAATGTGTTCAAGCATGTACCCGGCTCGCCAACGTCGCGAACTGAGGTATCGAGGATCAGCACTTTGCACCGAAGCGCCATGCTGAACAGATGGCCGGGACTTGCGGATGTGACTTTCGAGCACAGTTGGGGAGGCATCATGGCATTCACCTGGAACGATGGCACGATCTTCGGAGAGATCGAGCCGGGTCTCTTTGCCGTTCTGACCAACGACGTTTCCCCGATGACTCGCGGCGCGGCGGCCGGCAGGCTGTTGGCCGACTATATGTCAGGTAGCAGCAGTGGCTTGCTTTCCACCCAGCTTAGCATTCCGACGGCCAGGCGCTTGCCGCCACGACCGTTCCTCGACATCGGCGTGGCCATTCGTCGTGGGTTGCTTCATTTCGCGGCAAAAAGGGAGTTTTGACGGATGATGAAATTTTGGTTCCTTTGTCTGCCTTAGCGCGAAACGAATTGGCTATCTGCGGGCAGATCTTGTGAACTCAGTCATGCGTGTGCCCCGTTTTCCAGTTTTCCAGAAACTGCGCCATCTCTTCGCTTCCGGTTGCGTCGATTTCCTCTTGCCGGAATTTTGCGCCGGCCTCCAACAGCAGTCTCGCACAGCCGATATGATCCCGGTCAGCTGAATCAAGCCGATGTTCGGCACCATGGACCACGGTCCCGAGCGCATCGCCGCCGAAGTCATTTCGATAGTCCAGATCGGGTGAATAACTCAAAAGGCATGCGACCTGCCGAGGCAGACCTGCCCAACCGGCAAGATGCAAAGGCGTCATGCCCATGCTGTCCGTTCGTTCAGGGTCAGGCCCTGCTTCGATCAGCGCTTTGACATGTTCAAGGCGTGTAGGCTCGAGAACGATGCGGGTGAGCAGGCTTTGGTCCTCGTCATTGAGATCGACCGTTTCAAGGCGTTTGCTTGGCGCCTTTCCCTGCGCGCACATTGCAAGGACCGATTCCAATGGGGAAAGTTGCGTTGAATGGCCCAAATGGTTCAGCGTCTCGGCGACCGTATCATTCCCGTAGATTCTTGCTGTGGCATAAGGGCTGTGGCCGTGCCAGACAGCATTTGGATCCGCGCCGTGATCAAGCAAAAGCCGTATGATGTCGCTGGAGCACCAACGTCGCGCGGCCTGATGCAGTGCCGGGATGGTATCGATGGGCTGACCGCTCGGATGTCCCCTGACGGCTTCATTTGGATCTGCGCCATGTTCAAGCAGCAGCCTGACGGCTTCCGAATCATTGAAATCCAGAGCACGGGGCAGGGCATTGGTTCCCCGGGTCGAGACGCCGTGTCTGATCAACAGTTTGAGCCCGTCGTAGTGACCAAGCTCGGTCGCATGGTACAGGCTCTCATTGTCGTCCGGACTGGCACCGTGATCGAGCAGCCAACCGGCGAGCGCCATGTTGTTGGCATGGCCAAGGGCTCCGTAAAGCGCTGATATTTTGTGATCGGAGCCGGGATCCGGTGCAAACCCGTCATTCGTATCCGCACCCGCGGCGACAAGAAGCTCTGCCATAGCGAGCATATCTGCTTGTTTTTCCGGGGCCATGTGGATGTATTTGGAAAACGCCAGATGCAGTATCGGAGTTCGAACTCCGATTGTTTTGGTAGCTGTCGCAGGGTCCGTTTCCAAGGCCGCCCGTACGGTCTCGGTGTTATACATCGCAATTTGCAGGCCGAGATTGTGTTCCGGCAGGTTCGGGTCGAGTAAGAGCAGCTTGCGAACCATCCAATGCTGACCGTGATACAGCGCCATTTTCAGCCGTTCGGCACGCTGGTCGCGGGTCATCTGGGCGGCATCCAGCGCGAATTTCAGTTTCGGCCAGCTTTCGTGTCCGTTTTCGCGTGCGATCACGTGAAGAAAATCGGCATGTTTTGGAATTGCAGAGCCCGGAACGAATTTCCTCAGCCGGTTTTGCGCTTCCGTATCGCCCGCCGCAAATGCCTTTTTGAGCCGTTTTGCCTCAGCGCGCAGTTTGTCAATTTCAATGGTCATGGTTTTCCCCTGGTCATGCCCAGTGGTCCGCTGGATGGGCTGAGGGAGAAGAACCGCCAAATGGCCGAAATGTTCACAAGGTGCTGATCGCTTTCCGCGGACCCGGATGCCGCCCTGACGGCCACAGTGGGGTAACATCGGATAAGTTCGCTGACAAGTTGGTTGGCATAGGCCGGTTCACACCGGTCAGACTTTTTGCCGCCAGCATCATTATCCTCAGGTATCGGGCGCGCATTCGGTTGCCGTTGACGAACGTGGCTACGTCAGATGTCCGTTCAAGAATGTGGAAAAGTCTCTGTTTCCTACGCCCGTTCGGGATCGAACTAAACGAGCCTATGCGGCCTATGCTTCAACGAGCAATAGCAGTTCCCGACTTGAAAGAGCGGATTGGAATTCAAGTCCGTATCTTCCAGTGCCGATCCACCTGATCGTGGCTGGCCTAACGGTATGTTGTCCGAGATAAACAACGATTTTTTGACCTGGCTTCAATACATGGCCGATCATCATTGTGCCGCCTACGCCATTTTTTGTTATATTTTTGATCTTGCATGAAATTTTAAAATATGGAGTTTCTATAAATCCGATTAGCTCGCATTCTATTCGATCTGGAAAGCGCCGTTCAAACATATCAAAATTCCTAAATTTCAAACCACAAATATGAAATTGTGAATCAGATGTTCTACTAAATTGGAAGTATGAATCTAAAGTTATGTTGATTTCACAATATATTGAAATCAGAATTATTGTATTGTGCTCGACTTCTGGAATGTGGAAAGTCACTCTGGCCAGATCGTTTCGACCTTGCGCAATTTCCTGTCACTAGATTCATCGAAACCAGATCACTACAGGCACGTTCCGTATTGGCTTCGATAGCGAAGGCGGATCGGCTTCGTCTGCCAAGTGGCTGGCCCGCTTTATGTTTTGCACTGGCCCAGTCAATGTCCGGACAACCCCTTTTCCTTCTCGGTAAGTCTTATATAAGACACGTAATGGAGGCCCTTCCCATGACAGCCGATTCCGCGCTTGATCTTTCCAAGCCTGTATCCGACGAAGTTCGCAAGACGACCTGTTACATGTGCGCCTGCCGGTGCGGCATCGATGTTCATCTGAAGGACGGCAAGGTCCGGTACATTGAGGGTAACCGGGATCATCCGGTCAATCGCGGCGTGCTGTGCGCGAAAGGCTCCGCGGGAATCATGCAGCATTATGCTCCGGCCAGACTGCGTGCGCCGCTGTTGCGCACCGGACCGCGCGGATCAGGCGAGTTCAAGGAAATCTCGTGGGAAGAAGCGCTGACGACCGCGGTGGACTGGTTGCGTCCGATCCGCAGCGATGATCCGAAAAAGCTTGCTTTCTTCACCGGACGGGATCAATCGCAATCACTGACAAGTTTCTGGGCGCAGCAGTTCGGAACGCCGAATTATGCCGCCCATGGCGGATTTTGCTCGGTCAATATGGCCGTTGCCGGGATTACCACGATCGGCGGTGCCTTCTGGGAATTTGGTGCGCCCGATTGGGAGCGCACAAAGCTCTTTGTCTTGTTCGGCGTGGCGGAAGATCATGATTCCAATCCGCTGAAGATGGGCATTTCCAAGCTGAAGCAGCAGGGCGCGCGATTTGTTTCGGTCAATCCGGTTCGCACCGGGTATTCGGCGATTGCCGACAACTGGATAGGCATCCGCCCTGGCACCGATGGTCTGCTGATCCTGTCGGTGATCCATGAGTTACTGAAAGCACGCCACATCGATGTGGATTATCTGATCCGCTACACCAATGCGCCCTGGCTGGTGATCGATGCTCCGGGAACCTCCGAGCACGGGCTTTTCGCACGCGACAAGGACGGGAAACCGCTGGTTTACGATCCGAAGTCGAAAAAGGCGGTCGCGGCCGGCAAAAAAGGGATCAGGCCCGCTCTTTCAGGGCGATATGCGATCGGAAAATCGGGTCGCAAGAACAAATATGCCGTGCCGTCCTTTGCCCTGCTGGCAGAAAAATATCTCTCCGAGGAATACGCGCCGGAAGCGGTTGCGAGTGAGACCGGCGTGCCGGCGGAAAGCATTCGCGGGCTGGCTGCTGAAATCGGTCGGATCGCCTTCGAGGAGAGTATCGAGATCAAGCAGGCCTGGACCGATATGAATGGCGAGCGTCATGACACGATGATCGGCCGGCCGGTTTCGTTTCACGCCATGCGTGGTATTTCAGCCCATTCGAACGGCTTCCAGACCACCCGTGCGCTGCATATCCTGCAGGTACTGATCGGTTCGATCGACTGTCCCGGCGGCTTCCGGTTCGAACCGCCTTACCCAAAACCGATCGAGGCTCACCCGAAACCGCATGGCAAACCGGAACATTTCGGCTCCAACGATCCCCTGGCAGGCCCGCATCTCGGTTTTCCGCGCGGGCCCGAGGATCTGCTGATCGACAAGGACCACAAGCCGACTCGGATCGACAAGGCATTTTCCTGGGAGGCGCCGCTGTCGGCGCACGGGCTGATGCACATGGTTATTGCCAATGCCCATGCCGGCGATCCCTATCCGGTTGATGTTCTATTCCTCTATATGGCCAACATGGCGTGGAATTCGTCGATGAACACGCGCGGTGTCATCGACATGCTGGAGGAAAAAGACCCTGAAACCGGCGAGTACCGCATTCCAAAAATCATCTATTCCGATGCCTATTCGTCGGAGATGGTCGCCTATGCGGACCTCATATTGCCGGACACTACATATCTGGAACGTCACGACTGCATTTCGCTGCTCGACCGTCCGATTTCCGAACCCGACAGCGTCAATGATTCGATCCGCTGGCCGGTTGTCGAACCCGACCGGGATGTACGCGGTTTCCAGTCGGTTCTGATCGATCTGGGCACTCGGCTGGAACTGCCGGGCTTTGTCGACGGACGCGGCAAGGCGCTTTATGCCGACTATGCGGACTACATCGTCAATCACGAGCGCCGGCCTGGTATCGGGCCGCTCGCCGGTTTCCGCGGCCCCGACGGTGACAAGTCCGGTCGCGGGGCGGTCAATCCCGATCAGCTGAAGCGTTACATCGAGAACGGATCGTTTTTCTCCGAGCACATTCCGATGCAAGCGCAGTTTTTCAAGCACGCGAACAAGGACTATCAGGACTTTGCGGTCAAGATGGGCTTCTACGACACGCCGCAGCCGGTGACGTTTCAGCTCTACCAGGAAATGTTGCAGAAGTTCCGCCTTTCCGCCGAGGGCTTGCGTGAACCGCATACGCCCGAGCCCTATCGTGAACGGATTCTGCACGCCTTCGATCCGCTGCCGTTCTGGTACCGCCCATTCGAAGAGGCCGCCGTCGACAGGGACGCATTCCCTTATCACGCGATCACGCAACGCCCGGCCGCGATGTATCATTCCTGGGGATCAATGAACGCCTGGCTCCGGCAGATTCATACCAGGAACCCGCTTTATGTGCCCACCAAGATCTGTGATGACGTCGGACTTGTCGATGGCGATTGGGCCTGGGTGTCATCGCATCACGGCCGCATCAAGGTCCAGATCGCACGTTCGGATGCGGTCAATGCCGATACGATGTGGACCTGGAACGCGATCGGAAAACGTCGCGGAGCATGGGCGCTCGACCCGAAAGCGCCGGAGGCCGAAAAGGGCTTCCTGCTGAACCACCTTATCCATGAACTGCTTCCACCGAAGGGTGATGGAATGCGCTGGTCGAATTCGGATCCGGTGACGGGCCAGGCGGCTTGGTATGACCTTCGTGTCCAGATCGAAAAGGCGGAGCCGGGCGAGGAGTCGGAACCGAGTTTCCCGGAATTGTCGCGTCCGGGCAATCAGCCGAAACCGCCGCAGGAATTGCGCTACGGACAGGAGTGGGACTGATGACTTTGTTGCC
Organism: Hyphomicrobiales bacterium; assembly: GCA_021775495.1. Lineage (GTDB taxonomy): Bacteria > Pseudomonadota > Alphaproteobacteria > Rhizobiales > Rhizobiaceae > JAJFHT01. The sequence goes on from JAJFHT010000268.1 coordinate 11,035, forward strand.
GGCTTCGACCGAGAAAAAACTGGGCCTGGTCATTGATCTCGACGTCTGCGTGGGGTGTCACGCCTGTGTGGTCAACTGCAAGGAGTGGAACACCGGCGGGTACGGCAATGCGTTGTCGGATCAGGATCCCTATGGCGCCGACGTTGCCGGTGCATGGCTCAATCGCATCCATACCTTTGAAGTTGTTCCTGAAACCGAGCGGGGTGAAGGGCAGGTCATCGGCGAGGCCGGAGACGCCCGCGTCGTGCATTTTCCCAAATCATGCCTGCATTGCGAAGACGCGCCATGTGTGACCGTCTGTCCAACCGGGGCATCGTATAAGCGTGCCGAGGACGGCATTGTTCTGGTCGATGAAGACATGTGCATCGGCTGCGGACTGTGTGCATGGTCATGCGCCTATGGCGCACGCGAGATGGATCTTGCGGCAGGCGTCATGAAGAAATGCACGCTGTGCGTCGATCGGATCTACAATGAAACCATGGAAGAAGTGGATCGCCAGCCGGCCTGCGTGCGAACCTGTCCGGCCAACGCACGGCATTTTGGCGATTTTGCCGATCCGAATTCGGCGGTTTCGATCATGGTGTCTGAACGCGGCGGGCACGACCTGATGCCGGAGCAGGGAACCCGACCGACAAACAAATATCTGCCGCCGCGTGAACGCAGCACACTTGCCGAATTGGCACCGCCGGCAATTGCCGCTTCGGATAATGAGGCAATCGATGCCAAAGGCTTTTTCGGCTGGCTCGACAAAGCTTTGGAGAAACTCTGATGCATCCGGCGTTTTCCGTCATCGTCTTCACTGTGCTTTCAGGAGCAGGATATGGGCTCGCCGCCGTTCTGGGGCTGGGCCTGCTGGACCCTTCGGCCCTGGCGACCAAGATCGCCCATTTCGTCGCTCTGGCGATGATATCAGCCGGCCTATTGTCATCGACGTTGCATCTTGGCAATCCACAACGCGCCTGGCGGGCGTTTTCGCAATGGCGTTCGAGTTGGCTCAGTCGGGAAGGCGTATTGTCCATAGTGGCATTCGTGCCGCTGACGCTTTCGGCGGCAAACTCCATCTTCCTGGAAGCCTACAATCCAATTCTTGGGCTGATTGGCGCCTTGCTGTGTGCTGCGACAGTCTACTGCACCGCCATGATCTACGCATCGCTCAAAACCATCGACGCCTGGCATACCCGTCGAACCCCGCTGTGTTACCTGCTTTTTTCTGCAACCGGCGGTCTGGTGATCGGCAGTTTTTTCGGGCTTGCCGGGGGCGGATCATTTCCCCTGTTGCCGATCCTGGCGGTTCTCTTTCTGCTGCTGTCCTGGATTGCAAAGACCAGCTGGCGGAAACGAGCCTTGACGGCGACACCGCTGTCGACGCCGGAAAGCGCCACCGGGCTTGGGGGGCTGGGCGCGGTTCGGCTTCTGGAACGCCCGCACATGACGGAAAACTACCTGACGCGCGAAATGGGATTTCGGGTTGCCCGCAAACATGCCGGTAAATTATGGCGCATCGCGGTGATGCTTGGCGCGGTGGTGCCATTGATCATTCTTGTTCTGCTTGCCGTCATGGCCGGGAGTGGCTCGACGGCAATCGTGCTTTTTGCTGCGGTGGCGGTGCTTTGCCACATTGCCGGAATGCTGGTGGAACGTTGGTTGTTTTTCGCCGAAGCGCGGCACGCGGTAGTCAATTATTACGGCGGCTGACCAGCGTTCGTTTATGCCGCTTTCCAGCGTTTGTGAAACCAGGTCCACTGGCCGGGGTATTCGCGTATCCAGCCCTCGACAACATCGTTGAGCATCTGGGTGGAGGCGACGATATCGATCTCGCCGTCCTTGCCGCGCGGAAGTTCAATCTTTTCAGAGAGCTCAAGCCTGTAACGGTCTCCGGGCAGGCGGATACATCGCGCTGGATAGACATCGCAATCGAACTGGCGGGCAAGTTTCGGCAGCAATGGATTGGTCCGGCATGGCCGGCCAAAAAAAGTAGTCGAGGGGCCTCTGAAAAAGAACTGATCGACGAGCATTCCGACATTGTCTTTTTTGTCTAGCGCACTGGCGAGTGCCCAGGCCGCGCCGGCTTTCGAGGGTACCAGATGGCCCATTTTCGTGTGGCGTTCCGAAAGCACTTGTTGCGCGATGAAGGGATTGTTGGGCGGTCGAAAAAGGGCTGTCACGTTGAGGCCGAATGCCGCCGCGCAAATCGGAAGAAGCTCAAAATTTCCCAGGTGCCCGGTAAAGAATATGCATGGTTTTTCAGCGTCCACGAGACGGAAAAATGTCTCTTTGCCCGAAACCTCGATTCTGCCCTGTTCCTCTGCATTCGGGTCAAAATCAAAAATCTGATCCAGGAAAACATATTCCGCGGCAAGGCGGGCCATGTTTCCCCACATATCCAGCGCGATTTTTCTGATCTCTTCTTCGCTTTTTTCCGGAAAGGCTTCACGAAGATTATGAAGCGCCACCCTGTGCCGTCCCATCAGCGGCCCGACGCGACGTGCTGCCTTGTCGACAAACCGCAGGGCCCGATCGGGCGGCAGTCTGCGCACCAGGGCAAGTGCCGTAAATGCTGCTTGAGCTTCCAGCCAGTATCGCAGCCGTTTTGCCCTGAGCCAAAGTTTTGCCGAAATCATGATTGGCTCTGCTCAGGACACGCGAAGGACGATTTTTCCGAAAACGTCTCGGGTTTCCATACGCTGCAATGCGACGGAAATGTCATCCATTCCCGTTTCGGTGTCGATTACCGGAGAAACATCACCGCGTGCCATTTTTTGCATCGCATCAGCCATGTTTTCCATGCGGCATCCGAACGAACCAATCAGCCGCAATTGCTGTTGAAACAGCTGCATCAGGTTCATGCTGGTTGAGACACCCGATGTCGAACCGCAGGTGACCAGGCGTCCGCCGCGTTTCATCACAAGCATCGAACCTGCCCATGTGTCTGCACCGACGTGCTCGAAGACCACGTCGACACCTTTCTTGCGGGTCAGCTTGCGGACGACACCTTCAAAGCGGTCTTCGCGGTTGTTGATGACATGATCGGCACCGAGGTCCCTGGCTTTCTGCATCTTGTCGTTTGAGCCGACCGTCGTGAACAC
>JAJFHT010000269.1 GCA_021775495.1 Hyphomicrobiales bacterium
CGCCGGCGCAATGTGTTCTGCTACATCGATGCCCGCGATCTCGGCCAGATCGTCGATCTTTGCCTGCAGAAGGACGGCTTGGGTTACCAGGTGTTCAACGCTGGAAATGATACCAATTCGGTCAACATCCCGTCGGCACAGATCATCGAACGCTATTTTTCCAATGTGCCGGTCAGCCGGGAACTGGGCGAACATGAAGCACTGTTTTCCAATCGGAAAATCCGTGAAATGCTCGGTTTTGTCGAAGAGCACAACTGGCGCAAATACGTCTCCGGCTGAGCCGTTCCGGCCCCCGGTTTTTAAGATTCTTGAGAGGAATAAACATGCAGAAACCCGCGATCGGATTCATCGGCGTTGGCCTGATGGGGCACGGCATGGCCAAGAACATTGTCGAAAAGGGCTATGCGCTCAGCACAATGGCGCACAGGAACCGCGAACCGGTGGAGGACCTGCTCGCACGCGGTGCGACCGAGGTGAAAAATCCGGCGGAGATGGCCGGAGGCTGCGATATCATTTTCCTCTGCGTGTCGGGCAGCCCGCAGGTCGAGGAAATCATTCGCGGCAAAGACGGTATTCTGTCGTCGGGTAAAAAGGGCCTGATCATCGTCGATTGCTCGACCTCCGATCCGGTTTCGACACTCGCCATTGCCGATGAGTTGAAAGCAGCCGGCATGACGCTCGCCGATGCGCCACTGTCGCGTACACCGAAGGAAGCTGAAGCCGGCACGCTCGACGCGATGGTCGGTGCCGATGCGCAGACATTTGCGACCATCAAGCCGGTGATCGACTGCTGGGCCGGCGTGGTCGTTCATCTCGGCGAGGTCGGGCTTGGCCACAAGATGAAACTGATCAACAATTTCATCGGCATGGGTTATGCGACGCTTTATGCCGAAGCGCTGGCCGTTGCCCGCAAGGCGGGCCTGACGGCCGAACAGGTCAATTCGGTGATCGCGCCGGGGCGGCTATCAAACGGTTTTTACGAGACCTTTATGAAATGGACGCTTGAGCGGGATGAAAACGCCCATCGTTTTTCCATCATCAATGCCCACAAGGACATGCGTTACCTGGCCAATATGGCCGCCAGCGTCGGCGCGGTGACGCCGTTGCAGTCTGTGGTCCGCAACGGTTTCGCCGCAATGGAAGCGGTCGGCCAGGGTGAAAGATACGTGCCGATGCTGGCGGATTTTGTCGCTGCCACCAACGGACTGGATGTGCCGGAGTAATCTGGCACCTCACGCCGGTTCCAGGATTTCCCTGATCTGCTGCTGGCAGCGGGCGGCCATGAAATCGAGCAACAGGCGGACTTTCGGGTCCTGCAGCTTGCGGTGCGGGTAGACCGCTGCAAGACGCACCGGAGGCGGTGGCGTCTCGGTCAGGATTGGCTGCAGGCGTCCGTCGCGAATATAGCGCTCGACCTCGAAACGCGGCCGGTAGACGACGCCGTGCCCTTCCAGCGCCCAACTGGTCAGCACATCGCCATCGTCGGAATCATAGGGGCCGCGCACCTCGAATTTCTTCAGACCCGTCGGGGTCTGCAGCATCCAGAAATATTCCGTCGAGCCGGGAAAGCGCAGCATCAGGCAGGCATGCTTCTGGCTGATCAGCTCTTCCGGCGTTTTCGGCTCGCCTCTTTTTTCCAGATAGGATGGGGCCGCGAGCAGCAGGCATTCGCATTCCATAATGCCGCGCATGCGCAGGCTGGAATCCTCCAAATGGCCGAGCCGGAAGGCGACATCGATGCCTTCCTTCATGATATCGACATTGTGGTCCGACAGTCTGAGACGCACCTCGATGTCGGGATAGGTGGCGTGGAAATCCGGAATGTTGGAAGCAATCAGCCGGCGGCCGAGCCCCAGTGGTGCGGTAACGCGGATACTGCCGCGCGGTTGGCCTGACAATGCGGAGACCGCGGCCTCAGCATCGCCGACGGCATCGAGGATCTGCTTGGCGCCGGAATAAAACACCCGTCCGTGCTCGGTCGGCGTCAGTTGCCGTGTCGTCCGGTTGAACAGCCGCACGCCGAGATGTTTTTCCAGTTCCTTCACCCGGTTGCTGGCCACCGCCGGCGACACCCGCATGTCGCGCCCGGCCGCCGACAGATTGCCGAGCTCCACGACGCGGACGAAAACCGCGATATTGTCGAGATAGGCCATGCCTGGTGTCCCTTTTGAAGAACAATAGAATTATCTATATTTTTTTGAAAGTCATCCCGTCGTCTTCGTCTTTTCCTTTGAGCCCGATACCGTAATGATCAGGCCTACGGATGGAGAGTCGCAATGAACGAATTTGCCATATTCTGGGAATGGCTGAGCTTTGGCGTGCGCTGGCTGCATGTGATCACCGCCATCGCGTGGATCGGCTCGTCCTTTTATTTCATCGCGCTCGATCTCGGCCTGATGCAGCGCCCCGGTTTGCCCGAGGGTGTGCATGGCGAGGAGTGGCAGGTACATGGCGGCGGTTTCTACCGCATGCAGAAATATCTGATTGCGCCGGCCGAAATGCCCGAACACCTGACCTGGTTCAAATGGGAATCCTATGTCACATGGCTGTCGGGTTTCGCCATGCTGGCGGTGATCTATTATGCCGGAGCTGATCTCTACCTGATCGATCGCAATGTGCTCGACGTGTCGGCGCCGGTGGCGATCCTGATTTCGCTGGCTTCGCTGACGGTCGGCTGGCTGATCTACGATCTCTTGTGCAAATCACCGCTTGGGCGCAACGATACCGGCCTGATGCTGCTGCTCTACGTCGTGCTGGTGGTGATCGCCTGGGGTTACACGCAATTGTTCACCGGCCGGGCGGCCTTCGTCCATCTCGGCGCGTTCACCGCGACGATCATGTCGGCCAATGTGTTCCTGATCATCATTCCCAACCAGAAGAAAGTGGTGGCCAGCCTGCTGGCCGGCGAAACACCCGACCCCTTGCTCGGCAAACAGGCCAAGCAGCGCTCGACCCACAATAATTACCTGACGCTGCCGGTCATATTCCTGATGCTGTCGAACCACTACCCGCTGGCATTCGCCACCGAGTTCAACTGGGTGATCGCCTCCCTGGTGTTCATCATGGGCGTGGTGATCCGGCATTATTTCAACTCCAACCATGCCCGCACCGGCAACCCGACCTGGACCTGGCTGGTGGCCGCGGTGATCTTCGTCGTCATCATGTGGCTGTCTACTGTACCGGATGTGCTGACCGGCGAAGATCAGAAGGCTGCACGTTCGGCCGAACCGTTTCTAGCGTCGGAGCATTTTGCCGCCGTCAGCGATACGGTTATGGGCCGCTGTTCCATGTGCCACACGGCAGAGCCGGTATGGGAAGGTATCCACCGGGCGCCGAAGGGCGTGGTGCTCGACAGTGAGGCGACGATCGCCAATTACGCCCGTGAGATCTATATCCAGGCCGGCCGCAGCCATGCCATGCCGCCGGGCAATGTCACCGAGATCACAAGCGATGAACGCCGGCTGATCGTCGCCTGGTTCGAAACCGCACGGTAAGATCCGACCATGAGCAAGACAATCCTGCGCGGACGCACACTGACGTTCGTCGAAAAGCCTACCGGTGCCGACGACACGTCGTCCTATCGTTACGAGGAAGATGGCGCGCTGCTGATCGAGGGTGGCAGGATTGCCACCTCCGGCGATTTCGCCTCGGTTTCGGCCGAGGCGGGCGATGCGGAGATCATCGATCACCGGCCGCACCTCATCCTGCCGGGACTGATCGACGCGCATGCGCATTTTCCGCAAATGCAAATCATCGCCTCCTACGGCGCCGAACTGCTGGAATGGCTGAACAGCTATACTTTTCCGGAAGAGCGCAAATTCGCCGATCCCGATCACGCAACCCGTATTGCCGGCCGTTATATGGATGAACTGATCCGGCACGGCACCACGACGGCAGTGACCTATTGTTCGGTGCATCCGCAATCGGCGGACGCCTATTTCGAGGCGGCGGCGGCGCGCGACATGCTGATGATCGGCGGCAAATGCCTGATGGACCGCAACGCGCCCGACGGGCTGCGTGACACGCCGCAATCGGGATACGACGACACCAAGGCGCTGATTGAAAAATGGCATCGCAAAGGCAGGGCGCATTACGCCATCACCCCACGCTTTGCCATCACCTCCACGCCTCAGCAGATGGAAATATCCCAGGTGCTGGTGGCCGAATTCCCCGGTTGTTTCATGCAGACGCATCTGGCGGAAAACCATGCCGAGATCGAGCTGACCAAACAATTGTTCCCTGATTGCGCCGACTACACCGATGTCTACGCGCATTACGGGCTGCTGGGTGAACGCAGCCTGTTCGGCCATTGCATCCACCTGTCGGACCGTGAGGCCGATGCACTGTCGGAAAGCGGTTCCGTTGCCGTGTTCTGCCCGACTTCGAATCTTTTCCTCGGCTCCGGCCTGTTCAACTTCCACCGGCTGAACGAGCGCGAAAAACCGGTGCGCACGGCGATCGCCACCGACACCGGTGGCGGCACCAATTATTCGATGCTGCGCACGCTGGACGAGGGCTACAAGGTGATCGCTCTGCAGGGCAAGAAACTGCCGCCGATCCATGGCTATTACGAAATGACGCTCGGCAATGCGCGCGCGCTGTCGCTTGAAGACCGCATCGGCACGCTGGATGCTGGCAGCGATGCAGATATCACCGTGCTTAATTCTCGTGCGACGCCGATCATGGATCTTCGGATGGAAACGATAGAGACCCTGGCGGAGGAGCTGTTCCTGCTGCAGGTGCTGGGCGATGACCGCGCGGTGGCGGAGGTTTATGTCGCGGGTGTGGCGGTGAAGGGTGGGGTGTAAAACAACCAATCCGATTTCTTGAACAGGGTGAATGAAGCTCAATCATCAATCGCCGATGCCAGTCTGTGAACAGTTTGGACTCCAACAGGATTGCCGCTGCCATTGCTCGGCCCTATGACTTCCTCCATGAACCGTCCGGACCAACCCGAAGAAGCGCCGCGACTGTTCGCCTCCCGGGTCTCCATTGCCTATTGCTGCATCTTCGCTTTTGCCGGGATCAGCGTTCCCTATTTTCCACTGTGGCTGCAGTTCAAGGGGCTGAGCGAGTTTGAAATCGGGGTTGTTTTGTCGGCTCCGGTGATCCTGCGCGTGCTGATCGCCGGCCCGATCGTGTCCTTTGCCGATAGCCGGCCCGACCGCGCCAATTTCACCATTGCACTCTACATCGCCTCGGCGCTTTCCATGGTGCTTTACATTTTGGGCGGCGGGTTCTGGTGGATATTGGCGATCACGCTGCTGATGACGTTCTTTTTCAATCCGGTTGTGCCGCTGGTCGATGCCATCGCCATGTCGGGCGTTCGCCGGTTTGGCGCCAATTACGGGCGAATTCGTATTTCTGGATCGGTGATTTTCATCGTCGCCAATCTGGCCGGCGGTTACTATCTGCTGGATGCTCCGGCAGACTATATCCTGTTTGCCCTGATTGTGGTGCTGGCGATCGGCAGCCTGCTGATGCTCGCCCTGCCGAAGATCGGCAAACGCCGGCAGTCCACAGGCAAGTTAATGGAACAATTCAGCTTTTACCGGATGCTGAAAATGCCGCGGTTCATGCTGGTGTTGCTGGCGGCAGGGATTCTGCAGGCAAGCCACGCGCTGTTCTACAGCTTCGGATCGATCTACTGGCAGTCGCTCGGTTATGACGGCCTGACAATCGGAATTCTTTGGGGCATCGGGGTTGCCGCCGAAATCGTGCTGTTTCAATGGGGGAAATGGCTGATCGACAATATCGGCGCGATCACATTGCTGGTCATCGGCGGTGTGGCGGCAGTTGCCCGTTGGACATTCTTTCCCTTTGATCCGGGACTGGGCGGATATCTGGCACTGCAACTTCTGCACGGGCTCACATTCGGCGCGGTACATATCGCCACGATGTATTTCATCATGGAATCGGTGCCGGAGGAACGTTTGGCCAGCGCGCAAGGCGTCGGCTTTGCCGTTTCCGGCCTGACCAGCGCGATGGCCGTCTTTGCCGGCGGCTATATCTTCCAGGCAATCGGGGCGAGCGGGTTCTGGGTCATGGCGATGCTGGCAGCCCTGGCGCTGGTCCTGATCCGGGTTGCGATGGCCTTCCCGTCAATGGACGTTTTGCAGCGGAAAGACGGAATGTGATCCTGCCGTCAGGGTGCGTCCTCGGGCAATCGAAACGACGTTGACAAATGCCAACTACAGGACGGTCCGCAATCAATATCCTCAAATGATACCGGCAAGTTTGGCCTGAATTGCCTCGACGTGTCCCAACATCAGCGAGCAAACGACGGTCCAAACTTGCCGGCGACATTGAAGAAGCAAATGTGGCCACGAGCTGATCGACAGGACACCGCGCCCAATCAGGACGGAAAACCGTTGCCGTCCGGCTAAATCCGATAATTCATTTCCCGGCTCGGTTCGATCTCCCCAGGCCCGCTTGCAGAAAAGGACACCGTTCTTTTCGCGACAGATATGGAGGATGTGAGCATGCGATTGACAAAACTGGCCGGGCTGGCATTGGCGCTAACCATCTATCCGGCACTTGCCATGGTACAGGGTGATCTGCCAACAATTTTCACAACTGATCCGCAACATCCGCAGACCGATGACAGCGTGACCTCAGGCGAAAACCAGAGAAAGGCCAAACCGGCCTGGCTCAATGCGGTCCGCATGAAAACTGACAACCGGATTGCTGTTTCACAGGCGAAGGCCGACAATGGCCGGGCGGATGTCAAGAACACGAAAGACAGAAAATACGCACTGAAATTTGCAAACCCGTCCGGACGTTGGGTCCAGGCGACCGGCGCCGCGTCCGATGAAAACCATTTTGGGCCGCTTCAGGATCAGTATGCCCATGCCCAGACCCTCAGATGCGCCAACCGGATCGCAGTCAGCGGGTTTGCCCTCAGCAAGATCGGCGATCGCCTTGCGCCAAACATCTATTGTGGTGCGAACAAGAAGCACATCGCCAGCAAACTGGGCAATTCCCATTTCGGCAAGCTGGAAAAACAATATGCCGATACCCGTCTGTTTGCTTGTCCGCCCGGGAAATTCGTTCAGATTTTTGCCTTTCAGAAGCAAGGCAACCGGCTTGCTCCGCGCATCAAGTGCGAGGGATCGAGAAACTGGATTCAGGCAACGGCCCATGTTGATGATCCTTCGTCTTTCGGTCCGCTGGAGAGCCGGTATGCCGATACGGAAGTGCTGAAATGCCCCGGCACAAAACGCGTCTCGAAGTTTCGTTTCGTCAGGCGTGGCAATCGGCTGGCGCCGGCCATCTACTGCGAGTGATCTGTTCGCGCCCGCTCTGTGGAGACATCGTTTACCGTGAATGGGAGGACAGGAAATCATCCCATTCATCAGGCAACGCAGAAGTGCCGAATCGTGCTGCTGATTTCCGGCGATGTGGCATTGGTTGCCCGACACCGAAACATCTGCTTGCCAGACTATAGGCCGACCCGACAGATGACCGGTGAAGCCTGGCTTGGTCTGGCTTGAACCATCCAAAAAACGCGTTTCGCTCAACTGATACGAGGTGCCGGGAGTACCGGAAGCCAGTCATCGACCGGTAGGAACTCGAACAGTCGATCAATTGTTGAGTAAACGCCCTTTGACTGTGTTGCACCGACATTCAGTTCTTTCGGAACCGTTTGAACGCTTCCGTCAGGAAAATCGATATTGAATTCGATCGACGCTTTCAAAATCGCGGTTTCCGAACTTGTGAAGTCCGGTGGCGTGGTGGTCGTGCCGATCGGGTCGGAAAAATTCGGACTGGCATTCTTTGCCGCCAGACCGATCCTGTAGCCAAGGGCGCGATAGTTGTCCGGAAAGTGGATATCATTTGCAACATCGCCGTTCATCTCGATCCCGTAGTCGTCCCAGCGCCGAGTGAACCGGCTTTGTTCGGCGATCAATTCGCTGGCAATGTCGCTTGGACCGGTGTTTTGCTTGTCGCCATTCTGACCGAAAAACCGGCCCCTTTTCGGGTCTTTGTATTGTGTGGCGTTGTTGACATGGACCAGTTTTCCCAGTCCGAACTTTGGAAGCACGCCCTTACCTTTCTTGAAATACCATGAATTGAAAGCCACGTAGATGGAGCCTTCATTGGCCTGACGCCCCTTCGGTTTGAACAAGGATTCGTTCGCACGCCACTCGCTTTGGGGGAAGCGTTCCTTGTCTTCGTCGGACATATCTGAGGAAGGAGGCGTGTCGAACGAGCCGGTGTTGCCATAGATATACAGAAAGCCGGCGCGCTCGAATTCAAACGAAAACGGCCGGTAACAATCGCGCAGACGATTGTGTCGAATGACCCAGTTCCAGGCATGGTCTTCCGGCTCAAAAACATTGTCGCGCACCCGGATGAAGTCATTGTTTTCGATCAGCACATTTGCTGTCGAGCGACGTCCATTGTTGAAGGTCAGCGTGTTTGCGTCGATGCCAGGGGCGAGATTGTCGATACTGTTGAAGAAATGAATGCCATTGAAGGCATCACGGATAGTGTTGTTTCGGATGATGATGTTGCCACCGACATCCCAACCGCGGAAAAAATCTCCGTCCCAGTGACGATAGTCTCCCTTCAGGTCGACACCCGGATTTTTGGAATTGTCACTGGCGCCATGGATCCGCCCCCAGGGAACCCTGTTCCACATCTTGCTTCCCGATGGGTCCTGCTGCCAATGACAGTGTTGAACAATGATGTCATGGGTGAAAATGCCGTTGGCGCCGATGGCGATTGTCCCGCCATGAAACCTGACATTATGAATGACGATGTTCTGGCAGTTGTCGAGATAGATCGCTCCCGGCCAGCAATTCCTGAAATCAAGTCCGTGCACGACGACATGCTGACAGTTGCGCAAAACCAGCATTGCTTGATCCCCCAGATGTCCGAAGCTGGGGTAATAGCCGGCCCGCTGACGCCGATTGGCGACCTGGTTGGCGAACAGTCGTGCCGCCTTGGTGGAAAGCTCGCTGCTGAAAACCACACTTCCGGGAGTGGCGCCTGGGTCCGGTTCGATGAAAATGGGGCGTGTCACTGTCCCCATTTTTCCATCAATGATCAGGGGCTCCTTGTAGGTTCCCGCCTTCAATTCGATATGATCTCCAGCCGAAATTCCCTGTACATTCAGGTTAAAACTTCGATTTGATATCGGTTTTTTAGACATTGATCAGATTTCCACTACGCCGATTGCTGGAGAAATATTATTGAACAACAATTTTCTCATGACAATGCAACGATGTCATATTTGCTGTACTTGATGACAAGCGATTTCCATCGCATCCATCGACCCTGGTCCACAGCAAAGTGCAATTTGCCGCAAGCCTCTGTGAGGTTGCACACAATCGGCATTGTTTCGGATAATTCCGGATTGAATGTCTCTTAGTACCGTGTGCCGGTCTCTTGTCCCGCACCGGCGTAAAGAATGTTCCGTTTTGCAATCGCGTCGCTGCGGCACAGTTCGAAATCAGCTTCATTCAGCCGGCCATTCGGTGGCGGGGCAACATTGAAGTGATTCCACCTGTCCTCGCCACTGACATGGGCGACCAGTGATTTCGTGCCATCCTGCTGTTTCATCGATGCCTTGATGTAGCGGATGGCCGAGCCGATGCGGCGGTCATCGGTGGTATTGGGGCCGGAAGCGTGGAACAGGTGACCATGATGCATGGAGGCCTGGCCGGGCAACAGTTCCGTGACAACCGCGTCGTTCTCGTCGACGTCCACCGCGATTTCCTGGCCGCGGCTCAAGAGGTTGTTCTGATCGAATGTGTCGATGTGTTCGACTGCGCGTTTCTTGTGGCTTCCGGCAACGAACTTCATCGCGCCGCTTGCCGCGGTCGCCGGTGACAGTGCGACCCAACAGGTGGTTTCCTCCGCATCGTCAAGCCCCCAATAGGTCAAGTCCTGATGCCAGGAAACGATCTTGGGCGAATTGGCATCCTTGATGAACAGCGCAGCGCTCCAGACCATCAGATCAGGACCAAGCACGGCTTTCGCAGAATCAATCAACACCGGATGCCGGATGAGGCGGTCGAAAGAGGGAAGCAGCCGGTCGGGATAGGATCGCAGCAGGGCGAGCCGTTCCGGATCGTCACGGAGTTCGTTCTCCGCCGCTTCCAGATCGGAACGGATGTCCGACGCTTCGCTCTCGCCGATGACATCGATCGGAAAAACAAAACCGTCTTCGTCGTATCGTTGCGCGATGTTGCGGTCTTCCGGCAAGGGCTCCTCACATTTCGAAGGCGGACCGAATGGCGAGCCGCATCAGATATTCTTGTGCGAGCCGTCACACAAGGGTTGACCACCTGTCTGCTTGCAGGCGCAGAAGAACTTTCTTCCGTCTTCTTCCGCGGTCCATTTCATCGGCGTGAAGGATGTATCCTTGTGCGATCCGTCGCAAAATGGCTGCTTGGAGGACTGGCCGCAAGCGCACCAGAAATAGGATTTTCCGGCTTCGACTTCGACGGCAATGGGCGCGTCTCCTGCTACTTTTGCGTCGGTCATGGTGTTCCCTTCTGTTTGATTATCTGTTCCGCGAACCGGCATGAAAATGACATTTGTCCGGTCAGGCAAGCGTTTTCTGGTAAACAATGTGTTTGTCGGAGTGATCCGAGCCGAGACTGATACCAATGGTCCTTGATAGTGACCCTTCAGATGAGTGACTATCAAGGACCATTGGTATTGCTTCATTCCAGCCATTTGTCGCCGACTTCCATCTCTCCGGTGGCGACCAAACATGTTGCCCCACCAACGCTGAGTGACGTCAAGGCTCCGCTATCCAGATCAGCCGACGCCGACATGGTGCTGTGACGGCCCATGTGCACGCCCTGCAAGACCGACAAGGCAAACCTGCTGGCCGGCGTTCTGCTTCTCAATGCCGCCACCCCCACCAGTGCGACAACGGCGCTCCCGGTCGCCGGGTCCTCGTCAATGCCTGCGGCAGGTGCGAACATCCGCGCATAGAGTTCGGCGCCATCCGCCATCTCGCCGGAAAACAGATAGATATGCGGTGACCATGAGTCGGCGAAATGATCCCGCCATGGCTGAATGTCGATGCGCGCCCGATCGACCGCATCTCTCGATGCCAGGTGGGCGTAACAGAAATTAAAGCCAGCACCGGCAAAAAAACCGTCGCTGACATCGGCCTTGTCCAGCGATAACAATTCAGCCAGAGCATTCTGATCCGGTTTAGAGGCCGGCTGTTCCAAAGGTGCGGTTGTTGTCAGTGTGCCGCTCAACAATTCACCGCTGCGGTCGATCCGAACCGAAATCGGACCGACATTCTCGCCGAGAATGATATCTGGCCCGGACAATTGTCCACCATAGACGAGAGCGCAGGCTGTTCCAACTGTCGGATGGCCGGCAAAATCCACCTCGAACTGCGGCGTGAAAATGCGAACCCGGGCTGAAGTTGTCTTGTCGTCCGCCGGAAACACGAACGAAGTCTCGGCGAAATTGAACTCGCGTGCAATCTTCTGCATGCCGGCTGCGCTGATGCCGGTGGCTTCAGGAAGGACAGCCAACTGGTTGCCGCCAAACGCCTCGGCGCTGAACACGTCGACGATGTAGTAGGGGTATTTCATGGCGGTCGCTCCCGGCAGGTTGAAGATCGACCCGCATTGTGTCAGTCATATAGAGAGTATTCAATATAGAAAAACATCAATATAGATGCAAGCTGATCAAACTCTGAAAGTTCTCAAAGCGCTGTCGAACGAGAAGCGGCTGCTGATCATGGAATGGATCTGCTCGCCACGCGATCACTTCCCACCGCAACGGGATGGCGATCTCGTGGAGGACGGCGTCTGCGTCGGCTTCATCACCGAAAAGATCGGCCTGTCGCAGCCGACGGTAACATCGCACATGAAGGTTCTGGAAACGGCTGGCCTTGTGACTGGAAAATCAATCAAGAACTGGGTTTTCTACAAACCGAATATCGACATCGTCCATGCGGCTCTTGGAAGCCTGACGGGCAAACTGGGTGGCCGATCGGTGGAATGATCCCGGATCAGGTCACCAGTGACTTCCTGTGAAATTTCTCATTCCGCCAAGTTTCGCTGGTCATGATATCTTCAAGAATGTCCACGGCTGCCAGAACATCGGATTTGCCGATGAACAGCGGCGTGAAACCGAAACGCATGATGTCCGGTGCCCGGAAATCACCGATCACACCGCGGTCGATCAGCGCCTGCATGCAGGCATATCCATGCTCAAAGGCAAATGAAACCTGGCTGCCGCGCTGCAACGGATCGCGCGGACTGGCCAGTTGCAGTTGCGTACAGCGGGCCTCGACCTCGCGGATGAAGGTTTCCGACAGATCGATGGAGGCGTCCCGAACGTCCTGCATGCTCACCTGATCCCAGATGTCGAGCGAGACACTGAGGATCTTGAACGCGGCAACCGGCGGCGTACCGATGCGCATTTTCTCGATATTGCCGGCGGGCCGGTAACCAAGGTCGAATGCAAAGGGTGCGGCATGACCGTGCCAACCGGAGAGGGCCGGTTCGACAGTGTCGATATGACGGGGTGCGACATAGATGAAGGCAGGTCCACCGGGGCCGGCGTTGAGATATTTGTAAGTGCAGCCAACAGCGAAATCGGCATTGCAGCCGGCAAGGTCCACCGGGATGGCACCGGCTGAATGAGCAAGATCCCATACCACCACGGCACCGACGCCGTGAGCCTTTTCTATCAGCCGCTTCATGTTGTGGATGCGGCCGGTGCGGTAGTCGACCTCTGTCACCATCACCACGGCAACATCTTCCGTAATGTGCTCCTCCACCGCTTCCGGGTCCGGTGTTCGCAGCTCAATTCCCTTGTCTTTCAGCTTGATCAAGCCTTCCGCCATATAGAGATCGGTGGGAAAATTGCCGCTGTCGGACAGGATGATGCGACGTTCCGGGCGCATCGCCAGAGCCGACGCCACCGCCTGAAACACCTTGATCGACAGGGTGTCTCCGACAACCACGGTATCCGGCTCGGCTCCGATCAGGCGAGCCAGCCTGTTGCCGAGCGTGTTGGACTGGTTGAACCAGTCCTTTGTGTTCCAGCCGCGGATCAGTTCGGTGCCCCACTCATTGTGCAGAAAATCGGACAGAGCGGCTTCGGTTCCCCTGGGCATCGGGCCGAGTGAATTGCCGTTCAGATAAATCACGCCCTCGGGAATGAAGAACTGCTCACGAGTTGCATTGAAATCGCTCAATATTCCGTCCTCAACATGTGCATTAGAGGTCATTTCGCATATCCCACAGTTCTGGAAAAAACTTGTGCTCGGTGACGCGGCGCAGCCAGCCGACGCCGGCTGATCCCCCGGTGCCGGGTTTGTACCCAATGATCTTGTGAACCGAGGTAAAATGCCGCCAACGGTACAGCGAGATCTTCTCATCCAGCGCCACCAGCGCTTCGGCAAGCTGGTAATAGGAGTTGCCCGCAGAGGTGTCCTGATAGACCTTGAGCCAGGCCGCGCGGACCGATGCATTGGGCCTGTAGTCTTCAGCCCAATCGCGCTTCAATGCGCTCTGGTCGACTTCATATCCCGCTTCATGCATGGCATTGATGATGACATCATAGAGGCTCGGCGCGTTCAGCGCGTCTTCCATAGCCGGCCAGATATGCGGCAGGTTCCTGTGCGCCGCCGCCAGCCTGCGGCTCTTGTTTCCCAATATGAACTCGACATGGCGATACATGAATGACAATTGACCCGACGCCGTCGACAGATAATCCCGGAACTGGTTGAAGCCCTCGGTCTTGATGGTCGACAGCACGTTCCAGGAATTGGCAATATAGTCGACATAGGCCGAAGCCCGCTCCATGATCACCAGCGTATTGCCGATATTGCCCTGACGCATCTGTTCGCGGGCGTTGAACAGTTCAAAATGCAGACCCTTGAAAAGCAGTTCCTTGGCCTGTCCCATGACGAAGAAGCACATCTCGTCATAGCCCTGGCTGCGCGGGTGCTGCAGCGACAGTAGGAGATCGATGCTCTGATATTCGATGTAAGGATTGGTCGTGCCCTGGAATTCAACAAGCGGGTCGCCGCCCGTTTCCTTGACCGTCTCAGTACGGGAATAGGCGCTGCCTTTATCCATTGGGCGCGGATCGACCGAGCTATTGACCTGACTGGCGTCGATCAGGTCCGGGAAGACGGGTTTGTAGTCAGGCATTCTTTATTGCTCCTGTGGCGCGAACCAGCGCTGCTGTCTGTAACCCGAGCGCGCTGTCGCTGGCGATGTCTTCGGCAATGTCGAAATGATTGCGATCTTCGATTTGTATTGCTTCGACGTCAGTTTTTGCCGATTCAAGCATTTGCGCAAATGCCAGGCTCTGGCATTTGAATTCATCTGTCTCCTGTGCACCCCAGGCGATCAGCGTGGGCGGAAACCCTGTCAGATTCTGGTGTGCCGGGCTGTTTCGTCTTGCGGACACAAAGTCAAGATCCAGTGGTTCGTTGATGTATGTGCCGATCAGCGGCTCCAGGTTGAATATGCCTGACAGCAGCACCGCCGCGGCAGGTAAATACTCCGATCGAAGCCGAAGGCAGCTCATTGCAGCCAGATGCGCACCGGCGGAACTGCCCGACACGATAATGCGGTTGCGGTCGAAACCGAGGCTGGTGGCGTGTTGATGAAGGCACTCGATCGCCAGGCAACATTCGTCGACGATCTCATCCAGGCTGGCGCGAGGCGCCAACGTATAGTCGATGGCGGCAAAAGCCCATTTGCGATCCAGGCTTGCGGGCGCTGCGAAGAACGAGTCGGTTTTCGACAGATCGCACCAGTATCCGCCGTGAATGAAAACAAGCAGCGGTGTCGAGGCAGCGCCGTCCGATCGGTCCGGGGTGACCATATCGATGGTATTTGCGTCGAGCGGGCCATAGCGCAGGACCGTGACCGGTGAAAGGCGACGGTACGCGGCTGCGCTTTTGTCTGTGTAGGATTGAATGAACGGGGCCGGATCGCCATCCAGCATTGAACTCGGCGAGTAGGCAAGGGCGCGTTCACGGTCATCCATCCCATGCCAGTGCGGCGCGCAATTGTTGTCTCGTATACCTTGCGGATATCTGATCATCCTCATCAGGCCTCGCCGCGGCGCATTGTCGGTATGTGGAAGATTGAGCCCAGCCTGGAACACAGCATCGCATGCTCCCTGTTCACTTCGAAACTGGAGCAGCCTTATCGGGAATTGTGTGCTGTTTCAAAATAGAAAAAGTGGATGCTGATATGACTTTGCCGGATATCCGGAGGTCGTGATGATGGATGTCGTGGTTTTGGAATACTCTGACCCCGGCCGAAAAAACCAAAGAATGGACCGGATTGCGGGCCGGGAGACTGTCACAACTGTCCAATCGTATAACCACGACCTCGCACCGTACGGATGAAATCTTTTCCGAGTTTGCGGCGCAGCCGCGCGACGAACACTTCGACAGTGTTTGAATCTCGTTCCTCGTGATAGCCGTACATTCTCTCGGCCAGTTCGGTTTTTCCGTGAATCTGCTCCGGGCGGAGCATCAGCGCATTCAGCAGTTTCAGTTCGTTAGCGGTCAGGATAATTGCCTGGTCATTCAGATAGGCTTTTCCGGTCCGGGTAAGCAGTCTGACATTACCGTGACAAAGATCCGGGCCGGCAATGCCGGCGGAGCGGCGGATCAGGGCGCGCAGACGGGCCACCAGTTCTTCCATGTGGAATGGCTTTGGAAGGTAGTCGTCGCCACCGGCATTGAAGGCTTCAACACTGTCTTGCCAGCAGTCTCGTGCTGTCAGAACGAGGACCGGTGTCGCAATGTCCTCGGCGCGCCATTCCTTTAGCACCGAGACACCGTCCCTCAGCGGCAATCCCAGGTCAAGAACGATGGCGTCGTAATTTTCATTGGCGCCGAGAAAACACCCATCTTCGCCATTGTCCGCAAGGTCGAGGGTAAAGCCCTCCGTCACCAGTTCGGCTTGAATCTGGTGAGCAATTGCGGACTGGTCCTCGACGATCAGAAGTTTCACGGACATCCATCCTCGGATTGCGCAGCAATCAAAACGACAAGCGGCATTCCGGTCGCAAAACCGGATGCCACCCATACCCCAACTGTCTTTCTGATCAGACAACCCGCTGTTGTGCGTTTTGATCCTGAGTGCGCCCGGAAATCTGAAATCAAGCTGAACCAACAATTCAGGGTGGCCTCAGGCGATCGGCTTATTCGGGCATCCGCGCCGGTCGTCAGCCGACCGGATCAATCCAGTAGAACTCGAGGAGCATCAAAATGAATACAGTTTCCGAACCGTTTGGCCTGGGATCGCCTTTCCCCCGTGCGGCGATATCCACCCGCAGATCCGATCATTTGAAATTGCGCGGAATCGGTTCCGCGGGCACATTTGCCCGACCGGCAGTCGCCGTGCGCGCGCTGCATGCCATTGCCGTCGGATATTGGGCCATGTTCTGGAGCATGAACGGGCTCGACAAGTTTCTCAACCGTTCGGATGTCGGTCCGCTGTTCTGGTATGGCAAAGACCGGGCCGATCAGTTCGGTGAGTATTTCACCCGGCTCGAATGGTCGCCTGAGGCGATTCACCCGTTGCTGGTTTTCGCCGGGATATGGGAACTGGCGATCGCCTTGCCACTGATTGTCGCGATGATCGCTGCCTTTGCAAAACCGGCATCAGATTTGTCCCGATCAGCGTCAAACTGGGGATATGTGCTGACCGGGCTGACGCTGATCGGCTTCAGCCTGTTTGATATCGTGGCCGGTGACCGGGCCGAATTGCGGGAGCACGGACTTTATCTGGCGCTGATGTTCGTCTGCTGCGTGTGGTCGCAGTACGATGGCGCTGCGGAAAAGCAGATAACAACAGGCGGCGACTGATCCGTTCTGTGGCAACTTGAAGCTGCGTTGAGCATTGCGGTTGAGGTCAACCTTCTGGTCGAAATGGTTTTGCCAGAGATACCGGAAAATTGAGCGCCAGCATTTTCCGGTTTCGGGATATTATAACAAGGACAACAATAGTCGCTATGTAGGGCAGGCTTGATAGTACTTCCGATGGCCAGGCGATGCCCATGGCCTGGCCTTGTAGTTGCAGGATGGTCATGCCGCCGAAGAGCCAGGCCCCTATCAGGACCCGAAATGGTCTCCATGTTGCAAATACCACGAGCGCAAGGGAGATCCATCCTTTGCCGGAAGTCATGTTTTCAACCCATAAAGGCGTGTAGGCGAGAGACAAGTAAGCGCCGCCAAGGCCGGCCATCGCTCCGCCGAACATAATGGTCAAATAACGAATCCGGATTACCGGGTATCCGATTGCATGGGCGGACTGCGGACTTTCGCCGACGGTGCGGACAATCAGTCCGGCCTTGGTTCTATACAAAAACCAACTGATCAAACCAAGCATGATGAATGACAGGTAGACGAGCGGATCGTAGTTGAACAGCAACGGGCCGATCACCGGGATATCTGTCAAAATCGGGATCTCAAGTGGCTTCAGTGCATCAACCGGCGTGCTGCCAAAGCCCTTGCCGATGAAGGCGGAAACGCCGGCACCAAATATTGCCAGTGAAAGCCCGGCAGCATACTGATTGGTCAGGAATGTAAGTGCCAATACACCGAACAGAAGCGAAGCCAGCGCGCCGCTGACAACCGCCGCGAGGATTGCGACCGGCATGGAAAAGCCGGCAAATGATACCCAAACACCGGCTGCGGCTCCGACGAGCATCATGCCTTCAATTCCAAGGTTCAGAACACCGGACTTTTCCACTACCAGTTCACCGAGCGCAGCGAAAACCAGAGGGGTTGC
Organism: Hyphomicrobiales bacterium; assembly: GCA_021775495.1. Taxonomy (GTDB): domain Bacteria; phylum Pseudomonadota; class Alphaproteobacteria; order Rhizobiales; family Rhizobiaceae; genus JAJFHT01. The sequence continues at coordinate 17,760 of JAJFHT010000269.1, forward strand.
TGCAATTACGGTTCCTGTGACGATTGCGATGAAGAGATCCATCATGCTTGACCTTCAACACGGTGGCGCACAACGCGGCGAAAGCGGTAGAAAATCAAAAAATCGGAGGCCAACAGAAAGAACAGCAGCATGCCCTGAAAGATCAGTGTAACCGACGATGGCATTCCGAGGCTGAGCTGAACAGCCTCGCCGCCGAGATATAGCAGCGACAGAAACAGCCCGCCAAAAACGATGCCAATTGCGTTCAAGCGGCCAATGAAGGCGACGATGATTGCGGCAAAACCGTATCCCGGTGAAATTTGTGGCGACAATTGTCCGAGCGGCCCCGATGCTTCAGCCATGCCGGCAATTCCGGCAACCGCCCCGGATATCAACAAGCCCAGCCAAATCGATCCGGATTCCTTGAAACCGGCATAGCGCGCAGCCAGTGGCGCTGCTCCTCCGACCGACATTTTGTACCCAAAGAAGCTGCGCTCTGTGAAAACCCACATCGCAACGACTGCGACTACGGTGATGAATATCGAGGTGTTCAGCCGATAGGAATAGTCAAACACATCAAACATTGCCGCGTTTGGCAGCAGTGCCGTCTGCGGGTAGTTGAACCCATCGGGATCGCGCCAGGGCCCGTGTACAAGCAGCGACAAAAACAATGTCGCGACATAGGTCAACATCAGGGTGACCAGAATTTCATTGGTGTTCATTCTGGCGCGCAGGAACGCCGGGATCGCAGCCCAGGCAATGCCTCCGAGCATTCCTGCAACAAACATCAGCGGCAAAATCAGCGCGCTCTCGGGATCGGGATAAAACAGCCCCACTCCGGATGCCGCAATCGCGCCCATGATCAATTGTCCCTCGGCGCCGATGTTCCAGACATTGGCGCGAAATCCGATGGCCAGACCACAACCGATCAGGATCAGCGGCGAAGCCTTCAACAGCCACTCCGAAACGCCGTTGACCGAGGTGAGCGGTTCGACAAAAAATGCGTATAGCGCCGCAACTGGATTGTGTCCCATCAGCGCAAACATGATCGAGCTAATGACAATCGTCAGTCCAATCGCCGCGACCGGTGCGATAATACGCATCTTCGCCGATGGTTCAGTCCGCTGTTCTATTTGAAACTGCACCCTAGATCCCCTTGGCAGAGACAGCCGTTGCCCCGGTGTTGTTCAATCCGGACATCAGAAGCCCAACCTCTTCAATATTGGTATTCTTTCGCTCAAGCGACGGTGAAACCTCGCCCTGGCAAATCACCAGCAACCGGTCGCATATCTCAAACAGTTCATCGAGTTCTTCCGAAATGACCAGCACTGCGGCGCCGGCACGGCTAAGATCTATCAATGCCTGCCTAATGAATGCGGCTGCTCCGACATCAACCCCCCAGGTTGGTTGCGATACCAACAGCACTTTCGGAGTCAGTTCGATTTCTCGGCCAATAATAAATTTCTGCAGGTTCCCGCCCGAAAGGCTCTGCGCCAGGGCTGCATGGCCGTTGGCCTTTACATTGTACTTGCCGATTATCTCGGCGGCATACTCGTTGGCGATTGAACGATTGACCAAACCCCTTTTGATCATTCCACGACGGTGACCGGTCAGCATGGCATTGTCGCTCAGGTGATGGATCGGCACTGCTCCACGTCCCAAACGCTCTTCGGGCACAAATGCCATGCCATGTTCGCGCCGGTGGCCGGCGTCGAGGTGGCCGGCGGGTTCGCCGCAAATGCGAACGGTATCAGGATCGCGGCTTCTATGTTCGCCGCTCAGATAGGAGACGAGTTCTGCCTGACCGTTTCCGGACACACCAGCGATTCCGACAATTTCACCGCCATGAATGTCAAAGCAGACATCTCTCAGACTGATGCCAAATTGATCCATCGACTCCACTGTCAGATTCTGGACTTGCAGAAGTGGTTTTTCGCTTTTGGTAGCCGGGTCGAGATGCGTTTCCGGCAAATCGGAACCAACCATCATGCGTGCAAGTTCGACGGAAGTCGTCTTTTTCGGCTCGGCTTCACCGGTGACCTCGCCGTTTCTGAGGACCGTGGCGCTGTCACACAATTGCTGGACTTCATCAAGCTTGTGGCTGATGTAGAGAATGCTGCAGCCTTCATCGGCCAGTTGCAGCAGCGTTTCGAACAGTTTCTGTACAGCCTGGGGCGTCAGCACCGAAGTCGGCTCGTCAAGGATCAGCAATTTGGGATCCTGTAGAAGACATCGCACAATTTCCACGCGCTGACGCTCACCGACAGACAGATTGTGTACCAGACGATTTGGATCGATTGGCAGGCCGTATTTTTCCGACAC
>JAJFHT010000270.1 GCA_021775495.1 Hyphomicrobiales bacterium
AAGACATATCGCGGAAACGCGCAGCTGAGATAGACAAATTCAGCGATCGCCATATTCCAAATCTGAAACCGCATCACGAATGCGCTTGCAGGCTTCGGCGAGTTCGTGCTCGGATTTTGCAAAACACAGACGGACATATCCGGGGCACCCGAATTCGGATCCCGGCACCAGCGCGACTCCTGCATGGTTGATCAGGTAACCGCTGAAATCGGTGTCTGACGTCAATCTCTCGCAAGTTGGGGTTCGCCTGCCATACAGTCCGGAACATCCTATGAAATGGTAGAAGGCGCCCTGCGGCAATTGCAGGTTCAATCCATGAACGCCTTCCAGGCGCGACTGGACCAGTTCCCGTCGAAGGATGTAGGCGTTCAGCCAGACGGCGAGAAAATCCTGAGGCCCTTCCAGTGCGGCCAGTGCCGCGGCCTGACTGACCGAGGACGGATTTGTCGTCGACTGACCCTGCAGTTTCGTCATTGCCCCGATAAGGTCCTCCGGGCCACCGGCATATCCGATACGCCAGCCGGTCATCGCGAAAGATTTCGAGACGCCATTGACGGTTAGAATCCTGTCGATCAGGTCCGGCGCGACACTTGCCATTGTTGCGAATTCATGGCCGTCGAAAATGATGGCCTCGTAAATATCGTCCGAGATGACTGAAACCTCGGGATGCCGCCGCAAGACCTCTGCCAGATCGGTCAGCTCGGAGGTGGAATAGACCACGCCGCTGGGATTGCCCGGCGAGTTGAGGATCAGCCACCGCGTTCTTTCGTTAATTGCGTTTTCGAGAGCCTTTGCTGAAATCTTGAATCCCTGTTCCGGTCCACACTCGACAATCACCGGTATGCCGTCGGCGATTTTGACCATGTCGGGATAGCTGACCCAATAGGGCGCCGGAATGATTGCTTCATCTCCCGGGTTCATGGTGGCGAGCAGCGCATTGAAAATCAGTTGCTTGGCACCGGTCCCGACAATGATCTCTTCCGGCCGGTAAGTGATTGCGTTGTCGCGGCTGAATTTGTTGCAGATGGCCCCACGTAACGGCAAGGTTCCGGCGACCGCGGTGTAGCGTGTCTGCCCTGAAACAGCAGCTTGGTGCGCGGCATCGATGACATGTTTCGGAGTATCGAAATCCGGTTCGCCCTCGCTGAGTTCAATGATGTCGCGGCCGGCGGATTTCAGATCGCGCGCCATTTGCGCAAGTTTCACCGTCCCCGAAACGCGCACTGATTTGATTTTCTCGCTAAGCTGCACCGCAATCCCCTTGCGCAAAGAAAATATATTTAACATATATAAATCCTCGTCACGCAAGTCCATCAATATCGGAATGAGGCGATCATGCTTCTCTATGACCCGGAAATGTCGACATATCAGTTCGATGGTCATCGAATGGATCTGGCGGCGGAATATCGCGACAATCTGCGTGGCCCGTTTTCACTTGAACTGCAGCAGATTCTCGACCGGATGCGGACGACGCCGATGAAGGGGCGGTTTGCTCTGCTGGTGGTCGAACCATTCAAAAGGTTTGCGCTTGCGCGATTGAGCGGCGAACGCGGTGTCCCGCCAGCGAGGGTCGATGGGGTGTACTATCAATCGATCGCTGAAGCCGAATGGGACATATTCAAACGCAGGTGGAGGGAACTCACCGGGGTCGACGTGACTGTGGAGGACCCGTCCGGATGACACGTTCAACGGGAATGCTTGGATATTGTCTGCCATTGAGCATTCAGCCGGGGCAGGGCACCGACCTGAAAATCTCCAGCAATGGACCGGAGACCTGCGCGCTCGAGGTGCTGCGCATCATCTGCGGAGACATCGACCCGTCTGGTCCCGGAGAAAGCTACGAGCCCCAGGACTGGGGGAACGCGGCATCCCTGGCGATTGGTCACCAGCGCATCAATGCGGGATCGTATGCAATTGTTGATCCCGCGCCGGATCTGGAACACCCGGAACATCTTTCCGTCTCTCTTCATTTTTTCCCGACGCGCAACTCCGGTGGTGACCAGGTTCTTTTCCATTGGGGCGACCTCAGCATCCGGATAACGGCGGACGGGCGTGTCTGCTGCAACGCTGGTTCATCTGCCGCCCTGGCTGGAACGGCTTTGCTGCTGCACCACTGGTATCGATTGGAAGCTACGGTGAGCCAAGCGGCCAGCCGGGTTTCGCTGGCAATTCACCGCCTCAAACCGATTGGTGAAATCCCTTCGGATGAGGACATTGACGTCGAGCTGGATAACTGGACTTGCCCGACGCCAGAAAACCCGCTGCTGCTTGCCGCTGCGTTTGAACGGCTGGAGGACGAGCGGGCCGTTACCCATTCCCATTTCAACGGAAAGATCGAAGCGGTCACGATTACCAATGACCGGCAAAAACTGCCTGTTGCAATGTGGGATTTCGCAACTGATATCAACACCAACCGGATGATCGATAGCGGTCCGCAAGGCTGCCACGGTGTCTTGATCAACACACCAGCGCGTGCGGTGACCGGGCACAATTGGGACAGTTCGGTTGAAAGCTGGTGCGAAGCGCCATCCCAATATGCGGCCGTTCACTTTCACGACGACGACATGACCGACTGCCAGTGGCGCACTTCACTGACCATCACTGCTCCGAAATCGGCAAAATCCGGATACTACATTGCCCGACTGACCGCTGATGGCATCAGGAGCGATGTGCCGTTTTTCGTTTCGGCAAAGCCCGGCGCGCCAAAAGCGCCATTGCTGTTGCTGGCGCCGACAGCGACCTATCTGTCCTATGCCAACACCCACATAAAGTTTGACAGCCACAATACTGAGAACCTCTATGAAGCGCCGATGGTGCTGAGTGAGGATGAGCTCTACCTCAACGAACATCGGGAACTGGGGCTGTCGCATTACGACACGCACAGCGATGATTCCGGTGTGATCTATGCCGGCGAACGCCGGCCGATGCTCAACATGCGGCCGGGGCTCTACACATTCAATTATCTCAATGACACGCACATCATCAAATGGCTTGAGCAACGTGGCATTGCTTATGATGTTGCAACGGATGAGGACCTTCACCGGCACGGATCCCGCCTGCTGGACAATTATCGTGTTGTGATGACCGCATCTCATCCAGAGTATTATTCGACCCGGATGTGGGACAGTCTGAACGACTACCAGAACGCTGGCGGCCGCCACATCTATCTCGGAGGCAATGGATTCTACTGGCGAATAGCCTATTCCGATGTCCATCCGGGGGTGATTGAAAACCGGCGTGGCATGTCTGGCGTTCGAACCTGGGAAGGAGAACCCGGCGAACATCATCTGAGTTTCAATGGAGAACCGGGAGGGTTGTGGCGGACCCACGG
>JAJFHT010000028.1 GCA_021775495.1 Hyphomicrobiales bacterium
CTCTGGGGCACCACGATCACCTTCTTCGGCGATTTCCCGTCAAGCGCACGCCTGACAAAATCCAGTTCGAGTACGGCGTTCTCGACAGACAATTGATCCGCGTCTCGGGCAATTGTCAAATCCCCACGCTTCTTACCGTTGACCTGGACCGGCAGGGTGATCTGGTCATCGGTCACCAGTTCGGGATCGAATTGCGGCCAGGCCTGCGCGGCGACAAGGCCATCGCCACCGATTTCCGACCAGCACTCTTCAGCCAGATGCGGCATCATCGGCGCCATCAGACGGATCAACACTTCCACTGTTTCGCGGCATGCCGCCAGCATTGCCGCATCGGCTTTTCCACCGGCAAGCTGTCCGAGTGGCTCACCCACGGCGTTGACGAATTCGTAGATCCGGGCGATCGCCTTGTTGAAGGCCAATTTCTCGATGTCTTCGCCGACCGCCTTCACCGTCTTGTGGGTGACTTTGGACACCCCGCCCGCCGGACCGTCGAATGCGGTTTGCGGTGCGATGTCCTTCAGCTGTTCGGCGCTTTGGCTGACAAGCCGCCAGATACGCTGCATGAAACGATGCGCTCCCTCGACGCCGGCTTCCGTCCAGATGACATCGCGCTCGGGCGGGCTGTCGGACAGCATGAACCAGCGCGCAGTGTCGGCGCCATGGCTGGCAACGATGTCGTCGGAATCGATTACGTTCTTTTTCGATTTCGACATTTTTTCCAGTGAGCCTATCTCGATCTCCGCGCCGGTCTCGATCAGCACCGCCCGGCGCTTGCCGTCGGTCTCCTCCACCCGCACCTCGGCCGGCGGAATCCATTCGCGGCCCTCGCGATAGGTCTCGTGCACGACCATGCCCTGGGTAAACAGGCCCTTGAACGGTTCGGATATTCCGACATGTCCGGTGTCGCGCATCGCCCGTGTGAAAAACCGCGCATAAAGCAGATGCAGGATCGCGTGTTCGACACCGCCGATATACTGATCGACCGGCAACCAGTCGCTGGCCGCCGCCGGGTCGGTAGGTTCGTTCTGCCACGGCGCGGTGAACCGGGCGAAATACCACGATGAATCGACAAATGTGTCCATCGTATCGGTTTCCCGGCGCGCCGGTTTTCCGCATTTCGGGCAGTCGACTGTGCCCCAGCTCGGATGCCGGTCCAGCGGATTGCCGGGTCGGTCGAAGTCGACGTCATCCGGCAGTTTGACCGGCAGGTCGGCTTTCGGCACCGGAACCACGCCACAATCCTCGCAATGCACCATCGGTATCGGGCAACCCCAATAGCGCTGACGCGAAACGCCCCAGTCGCGCAGGCGGTAATTGGTCTGCCGCTGTCCCTGCGGTTTGCCGCCAAGCATGGTTTTTTCGAGCCGGTCGGCGACGTCGTTGAAGGCGTCGCCCGGCGACTGACCGTCCAGGAAACGCGAATTGATCATCACGCCATCACCGACATAGGCCTCCTCGATGATCTGGAAGCTCGCAGCATCGGCATCTGTGGGCATGACCACCGGAACCACCGGCAGACCGTATTTATTGGCAAAATCAAGGTCGCGCTGGTCGCCGGACGGACACCCGAAAATCGCTCCGGTGCCGTAGTCCATCAAGACGAAATTCGCGACAAAGACTGGCAGGGTCCAATCCGGATCGAACGGATGCGTGACCCGGATACCGGTATCGAATCCGAGTTTTTCGGCGGTCTCCACCGCGGCCACCGAAGTTCCCATGCGGCGGCATTCCTCGCAGAAGGCTGCCAGTTCGGCATTGCCCTCGGCAGCCTGTCTTGCCAATGGATGGTCGGCGGCCACAGCCATGAACGAAGCACCGAACAGCGTGTCAGGCCGCGTCGTGTAGACCTCCAGCTCGCTGAGGCCGGAAGGTGCGGTTTCCGCCTCCAGTTCCCAACGCAGCAGCAGACCTTCCGACCGACCGATCCAGTTGCGCTGCATGATCCGAACTTTTTCCGGCCAGTCGTCGAGATGATCGATCGCCTCGAGTAGGTCTTCGGCGTAATCGGTGATTCGGAAAAACCACTGTGTCAGCTCGCGGGTTTCCACCAGCGCGCCCGAGCGCCATCCGCGCCCATCGATCACCTGTTCGTTGGCCAGCACCGTCTGGTCGACCGGATCCCAGTTGACCTTCGAGGTCTTGCGCGAGATCAGGCCCTTTTCATAGAAATCGGCAAACAGCATCTGCTGCCGGTGATAGTATTCGACATCGCAGGTCGCGAACTCGCGCGACCAGTCGAGCGACAGGCCCATGGCTTTCAGCTGGCCCCGCATGGTTTCGATGTTCTGATAGGTCCATTCGCGCGGATGGACCTTGTTGACCATCGCAGCGTTTTCCGCCGGCATGCCGAACGCGTCCCATCCCATCGGATGCAGAACATTGTAACCCTTGGCCCGCCTGTAGCGCGCCACCACATCGCCCATCGCATAATTGCGAACGTGGCCGACATGGATACGACCGGACGGATAGGGGAACATCTCCAGCACGTAATATTTCGGGCGGGCATCGTCGTTCTGTGCCTCGAACAGCTTTGCCTCGTTCCACGCCGCTTGCCATCGGGGTTCGGCCGCACGTGGATTGTAACGTTCGGTTGCCATGACCGGTTTTTCTCTTACAAGAAGGAATTGCGAATACGGTTCGAACCTTCAACACGGATTTGGAAAAACCGTCAACCTTCCGGCACGGCGCCGGGCTTTAAAAGAAAGCGACATGGAACAGAACTCGGCACTTGCAAGGCTGGAGCAGGTAACGGAAAAAATCGCCGCGGCGGAGCGGCAGGCTGAGCGCGATCCGGGGTCGGTCACGCTTGTAGCGGTCTCCAAGACGTTTGACGCAGATGCTATTCGCCCGGTGCTGCAGGATGGGCATCGGGTGTTCGGTGAAAACCGTGTCCAGGAGGCACAAGGCAAATGGCCGGAACTCAAATCCGCATTTGACGGCATCGAGTTGCACCTGATCGGACCGTTGCAATCCAACAAGGCAAAGGAAGCCGTCGCGCTTTTTGACGTGATCGAAACCATTGACCGCGAAAAGATCGCCGCCGCCGTTGCCGCGGAGATGAAACGCCAGAACCGTTCCGTGAAGCTTCTGGTCCAGATCAATACCGGTTTGGAAACACAGAAGGCGGGAGTCGCTCCCGAAGAGGCGGAAGCCTTTGTCGCAAGCTGCCGCAAACGGCATGGGCTGACAATATCAGGACTGATGTGCATACCGCCTTTCGACCAGAATCCGGGGCCGCATTTCGCTCTGCTGGAAAAGCTTGGCCGCCGGCTTGAACTGCCGGAACTGTCGATGGGCATGAGCGGAGACTATGAAACAGCCATTGCTTTCGGCGCGACGTCCGTGCGAGTCGGTTCGGCGATTTTCGGAAGCAGGGACTGAGGACGATCTCGCCGCTCGCGGCGGGATATTTTGTCTCAGGTCCTTGGTCTAATTTGTTGCCGGCATCTAGGGTGCTATAACCACCCGGAACTTGCCAGGTACTCTTTCCGGGACGCCAGTGGCGCACCAATCTCAGTGGAGGAAATTCATGACCGCCAAAGCCTACCCCGTCCAGTCGAAGTGGAAAAAGAACGCTCTCATCGACGATGAAACCTACCAGAAATGGTATCGCCAGAGCGTCAAGAATCCAGACAAGTTCTGGGGCAAGCACGGCAAGCGGATCGACTGGTTCAAGCCTTACAAAAAGGTAAAGAACACGAATTACAACGGCAAGGTCTCGATCAAGTGGTTTGAGGATGGCATCACCAATGTGTCCTACAACTGTATCGACCGGCATCTGAAGAAACGCGGCGATCAGACGGCCATCATCTGGGAAGGCGACAACCCCTACGATTCCCAGAAGATCACCTACCGGGAACTGCACGATTATGTCTGCCGGCTCGCCAATGTGATGAAGAAAAACGGCGTCAAGAAAGGCGACCGTGTCACCATCTATATGCCGATGATTCCCGAGGCCGCATACGCCATGCTGGCCTGCACCCGCATCGGCGCCATCCATTCGATCGTCTTTGGCGGGTTTTCGCCGGATGCTCTGGCCGGCCGGATCGTCGACTGCGATTCGCGTTTCATCATCACTGCCGATGAAGGCCTGCGCGGCAGCAGGACCATCCCGCTGAAGGTGAACACCGATCAGGCGATCGGGATTGCCGCCAAACAGGGAACCGAGGTTTCGAAAGTCCTCGTGGTGCGCCGCACGGGCGGTGATATCAAGTGGTTCGAGGACCGCGACATCTGGTACCACGAAGCGATCAAGGCGGCCAAACCGGATTGCCCGCCCGCCAGGATGAAGGCCGAAGACCCGCTGTTCATTCTCTACACTTCAGGCTCGACCGGCCAGCCGAAGGGTGTTCTGCACACCACCGGCGGCTATCTGGTTTATGCCTCGATGACCCATCAATATGTGTTCGACTATCAGGACGGCGATATCTACTGGTGCACGGCGGATGTCGGCTGGGTAACGGGCCATTCCTATATCGTCTACGGCCCGCTCGCCAACGGCGCGACGACACTGATGTTCGAGGGCGTTCCCAACTATCCGGATGCGTCCCGCTTCTGGGATGTCGTCGACAAGCACAAGGTCAACATTTTCTACACCGCGCCAACCGCAATCCGTGCGCTGATGGGCGCGGGTGACGACTTCGTCAACAAGACCTCGCGCAAGTCGCTGCGGGTTCTGGGAACCGTCGGCGAGCCGATCAATCCGGAAGCCTGGGACTGGTATTACAATGTCGTCGGCGATAAGAAGTGCCCGATCGTCGATACCTGGTGGCAAACGGAAACCGGCGGCATCATGATCACGCCTTTGCCCGGCGCCACCAAGCTGAAAGCCGGCTCAGCCACCCGCCCGTTTTTCGGCATCCAGCCGCAACTGGTCGACAATGAAGGAGTCGTGCTCAATGGCGTGACGGAGGGCAATCTCTGCATCACCGAGTCCTGGCCGGGCCAGATGCGCACGGTCTATGGCGACCATGAACGGTTCATCCAGACCTATTTTTCGACCTACAAGGGTAAGTATTTTACCGGTGATGGCTGCCGCCGCGATGAGGATGGCTATTACTGGATCACCGGCCGTGTCGATGATGTCATCAACGTATCAGGCCATCGCATGGGAACGGCTGAGGTTGAATCGGCGCTGGTCTCGCATGATCTCGTTTCCGAGTCCGCCGTTGTCGGCTATCCGCACGACATCAAGGGTCAGGGCATATATGCCTATGTGACTCTGATGGCGGGGTCGAAACAGAGCGCGGCGCTGCAAAAAGAGCTTGTTGCCCATGTGCGCAAGGAAATCGGACCGATCGCCGCGCCGGACAAGCTGCAGTTTGCGCCAGGCCTGCCAAAGACCCGCTCCGGCAAGATCATGCGGCGGATTCTGCGCAAGATCGCCGAAGATGATTTTGGCAGTCTCGGCGACACTTCAACCCTTGCCGATCCCAGCGTAGTCGATGAACTGATCGAAAACCGTCAGAACAAGAAGAGTTAGCAGGGATTGCCGAATCGGAAAAGATTCCCGAATCAACATCGTTCTGATTCAAGAAGTGCTCCGGGTTGAGGAGGCCGGCATGCATGGCAACGCCCCTTTCCAATGATCTTCGCACGCGCGTGATCGATGCGGTGGATAACGGAATGACCCGCCGGGCGGCAGCTGAACGGTTTGGCGTTGCCGCCTCTACGGCGGTGCGGTGGGTTGATCGATGGCGCAAGAGCGGCAGTTGCGAGCCGCGGCCGCAAGGCGGCGACAAGCGCTCGCACCGGATTGAAATGCATGCGCCGGAAATCCTGGCACTGATCGACAAGACCCCCGACATCACGCTTAGGGAGATTGTCGAGCATCTTGATGCGCGCCACGGACTTGATGTAGCGCAAAGCACGGTGTGGCGGCTGCTCGATCGTCATGCCGTCACGCGAACCAGGGATCACCCGCGCAACCGGGCAGCAAAGGCGTGACATTCCAATCCGCCTCAAAACGGATGGTGGACAATACAAAAGAAAAAGCGGCCCCAAAGGACCGCCTGTGATTTGTCTGTCGCTGTGATCAGGCAGACGCTTCTGACCGGCGCCTTCTGAGCCACCCGAAAAATCCGAAGCCGGCAAATACCGAGGCAAGCAGCGGAAGTGCCGCGGGAATGGGAACAGGCGTCAATTCAATGTTGATATCGCCCTGTCCACTCTGCTGGAACATTGAGCCCGTCGTGTTCGATGTGACATTCCATATGAACCAGCTGGAAAAGCCAAACTCGTCAATATCCTTGTTGTTGGCGCCGTATCCCAACTGTGGTGGTAGGGAACCATCGATTGGCGCGACCGAAAGGGCAAGTGTCAGGCCAGACAACATATTCAGGCCAGTCAAAGTTGCTGCAGCGTATGTGAAATACTCAAATTGCGCAGACTGGTTCATGAATTGTGTTGATGAACATGCACCGCCGAATTCACATTTCGGACCCGCTCCCGGTTCTCCTTTGTGAGAGTAGTTGAATGTGATGTCGACGTCGAAACGCTTCATCGCATCTGTATTGTTTACAATCGTTCCATTCAGCGTGGCATTCGCTCCGGTGTGATTGAACGACCCGCCGCTGGCGTCAAACTGCCAATAGTTGCTAGCTCCGGAAATCAAATTCGGCAGCCAGAATGTGTGCAGGTTGGAGCCGGTGTT
>JAJFHT010000271.1 GCA_021775495.1 Hyphomicrobiales bacterium
CGGCTGTAGTAGATATTGGCGCCGAGTGCTTCTGCGACCTTGTCGGTCATCGGCCGGATTTCGCCCTTGGAGGCGGAAAAGCCGTGAATATAGACGATCGAGAGCGGTGTTTTTGCCCGTGATGCCGGATAGGCCCAGACGATTTCCTTCTCCAGCCCTTCACGGATATCGGGTACGGTAGATTCTGATTTTGCCAGATAGGCAGCGGGGTCGGAGCCGATCGTCGACGGATCAAACGTCACCGACGTGTCGACGGAAACGCGCGGACCGAGAACGAAAATTACAGCCAGGCCGGCAACAACAAACAGCAATCCAAACAAAATCTTACGCCACATGGCGGCCTCCCGATTTGCCCTGCCGTCTATGAGTAGCCGCGCAGGGCTGGCTGCGCAATGCTGGGCACCCCGCCGCTCAATTGCGATATGGAAGAGAACCGCGGATCGTTCAATCACGTAGGCAGGTAGAGAATGCCGCACGGTGATCGAATGCAAATATCCCAACGACTGCTTTATGCTCTTCCGGCGATGCCGCTGGCCGCACTGACATTACCCCTCTACATTATCGTACCAACTTTCTATTCCGAGACGCTTGGACTGTCTCTGGGCGTGGTCGCTTCAGCGCTGCTGATCGTGCGCGTGCTGGATGCAATCAATGATCCGCTGATTGGTTGGCTCAGCGACCGGTGGCGCCCCGCATTCGGCCGCCGCAGGACGGTTTTCGCGCTGTCCCTGCCGTTGACTGCATTTGCAACGATCAGGTTGTTCTGGCCGCCTTTGGACGCCGGCGGTCTCTACATCGCCTTTTGGGGGGCGGTGCTATCCGTCGGGTTCACCGCCAGTCTGCTGCCTTTCACGGCCTGGGGAGCGGAACTGAGCGGAGATTATCAAGAACGCTCACACATCGCCGCGTTTCGGGAAGGCTTCACACTGTGCGGCACGCTGATCGCTATTGTCCTTCCGTTCGCCGTCGGTCTGGACAGCGCTGAGGGCTTTCACGGCCTTGCATTGCTGGGTGTATCGGTCGGCATCATGCTGGTCTTTCTCGGTGCGGTGACGGTGCTGACCGTTCCGGAGCCGGTGGAATATTCCATATCGCGGGTGTCGTTTGGTAGCGGGCTTAAACATATGAGCGCAAACCGGCCGTTCCTGCGTCTGATTTCGGCGTTTTTCCTCAATGGTCTGGCAAACGGCATTCCGGCGACCCTCTTCCTTTACTTTGTCTCGGATCGGCTCGAAGCGCCTGACATGCGCGGTCCGCTGCTATTTTTGTATTTTGCGGCGGGAATCGCCGGGGTGCCGCTGGCGGTTAAAGCCGCCGGACATTTTGGCAAACACCGTTCCTGGTGTTGGGCCATGCTGCTTGCCTGCGCGAGTTTCGCGGTCGTTCCGGCATTTGGCAGCGGCGATATTGCCCAATTCGCCGTCATTTGCCTGATCACTGGTCTGCTGCTTGGATTTGACCTGGTATTGCCGGCCTCAATCCAGGCTGATGTCATCGACGTCGATACGGCTCAGTCGGGAGAGCAGCGTTCGGGACTCTATTTTGCAGCCTGGAGCCTTGCCACGAAATTGTCTCTGGCACTTGGTGTCGGCATCGTTTTTCCGATGCTGGCTTACTTTGGTTTCTCACCCTCATCACTGGCACCAAATGCCGATGGGGCGCTGTTTGCGCTGGCGGCACTTTATGCCTGGTTGCCCGTGGCGTTGAAAGGTTGCGCGATTGCGCTGATGTGGAGCTTTCCACTCGACGCACGCAGCCAGGCTGACATCCGTCTGCAAATCGAGAAATTGCGGGGCGAGGCGGTTTGAGCCAGCGGGAGCAGTTTTGGGCTCACGACTCATCGATCAATGACGGAAGGCAACAACGGCGGCGATGCCGATCGCTGAGGAATGGGAGCGGTCGTGGAGCATGATAATGTTCCGGTGGTACATAAGCCTGACGAATATGATCCGATGACGGTTTTCGTCTCGAGGTACGCCATGGGATCGCAATTTGCGCTGGCGTGGAAGTCCCAAAAACGTTGAATGGCTGAAGAGCGGACTTTTCGACCGGACCACGTAGGACCGCTGAACGTCCGGTCCTGCTGGCAAAACGGAAACATTTCACGACGGGCGCATGAGTCCTATGTGCCAGGAACGGACATAGTGGCGCCCAGATTTTGCTACCTATTCGACTAGTCTCGAAATGACGATGGCTCGGTTCTTTCAATTGGTCCTCCTTGCCCAATCACCCAGAAGGCATTCCACACGCCGTCGGCAACTTCGCAACGGTTGCGCATCGGCTCTGCTTGTAGAATGGCAGTCCGCGGCGTCGGACTGGCGAACAAGGTAGCAACGCGGGCCAGTAAAGCGGTGAAAAATTCAAATACGGTCATCTGATCGGTTCCCTGGTGCAATGTTGGAATTGGAGTAGTTTCGCCACTGCACGTGAAGGCAACCGTGAAGAACGACGATCGATAGCGTGAAAAAATCGTCAAATATGTCCCCAAGCGGGAAAAAGCCCGGGTCGTGAGCTTCCGAAGCTGGACCCATGCGCATTAGACTGGCGACCTAGAGGGAGCGTCATGACCAATTCCGCTGTTGAAATCCAATGTCTTGGCGATTTTGCAATACAAGGTTTGGCTGTCGACTTGCGTGGCACCAAACAAGTCGCGCTACTGGGCTTTCTCGCATCGAACCTGGGCATGCCGTGCGCGCGGGAGACATTGGTCTCGATCTTCTGGGGGGATCGGTTCAATGAACAGGCCCGGCAAAGCCTACGGCAGGCGTTGAGTGCCTTGCGCCGAGCCTTTCGGCATTGTCCCGACGGCCTGGAGATTGAACGCGACATTGTACGCCTTAACCCTGCAGTAGTCAGTGTCGATATCAAGCAAGCTGAAACAGCGATCGCGAATGGCAATATGGAGAAAGCCGCCGAAATATTTCGCCGCGGCGACTTTCTTGAAGCACTCAATCCAAAAGAGAGCGGGATTTCCGATTGGCTTGTGCTGGAACGTGCAAAATGGCGTGAATTGGCTCGGCAAACGTTACTCGATCACGGCGAAGCGCTCTTGCGGCAAACCCAGCCCATTGCGGCGGCGGAAACTGCAGCTTGGCTGTTGCGGCAAGATCCCCTGGACGAGACGGCTGTACAGCTTGCCATGCGGTCAAAGGCGACGGCAGGCTCCCTCTCCGGGGCAGTCAAACTCTATCGCCGCTTATGCGACGATCTACAATCCGAACTTGGTGTAGAACCCGCTGCGGAAACGGTGGATTGTATAAGCAGATTGCAGCAGGGGGTTGGCGTCCGGCAGCAAACGCCGGCGATCCCTGCGGCGGGCGAAACGGCATTCGAGGGTGTTGGAAGTTCCAGTCCAAAGAATCTGTCCTCTCCAGTGATTGGACATCCGTGGCGGCCTGAAGCCGAAAACATTGCCGCAGCAAGCGATGTGCCGACGATCTCGGTAGACCGTTTTGATTTTGCGCCGGATGACGCAACCACAAAAGCAATGGCCGCAGACTTACGAGATCAATTGATATTCCGATTGACCAAGCGAATAGGAATAAAAGTCTTAGATGAACATGCTGGCCTGACCGACAAGTCGACATATGTTTTGAAGGGTCGCCTTCGGACGTCTGACAACCAAGGTCGGCTTAATCTTTCCATGATACTGCGGGAACAATCGAGAGCTGTGTTCTCGCAAAACTATACTGGTGATACATCGGATACATTCAAGTTCTGTGACGATATGGTCGGACAAGCGGAAACTCACCTGAGAGTACAGACGAATGCTTTCGATGGAGAGAGACTTTCTCACATTCCCGACGATGAACTGAGCGTCCCGGAACTCCGGACGAGAGCGGCCAACTTGCTTCACGCGGGTACTATCGAAGGTTTTGGTCATGCAGAACAGCTAATGGATCGTGCCGTCGAGTTAGATCTAACAGATCCAACATCCCTCGCTATGCGCGCCAACATCAAAATTTGGCTTTCGATGGCTGGCTGCCGCGATCTTTCTGTTGGCGAACAGGATCAAATAGGAGCGGATTTGAACACCGCGTTGGAAGGACAACACCGCAGCGACTACATCTACCATGTGAGAGGCACGTTTTTCGCATGTTGCAAACAGGATGCCGAGGCGACTTTGAGAGATGGGCAAAGAGCTCTAGAAATTAACCCGAACTATGCGTTGGCTTACAATACTTTGGGTCTTGGTCACCTGCTGCTGGGGCAATATGACAAGGCTGCTGCCTTTCTTAGGAAATATGTCGCGTTAAGCGAAAACGATCCTCTTCTACCTGCTCGACTGTTCCCTTTGGCTGTCGCGCTATATTGCAACGGGGACTATCAAGACGCAGAAAAAACGATTGACCGCGCCATCGGGTTGAAACCAAATCATCGGCTGTTCCATAGATTGAGAGCAATGAGCTTGCGAGCAATTGGTTATGATGATGAAGCTGACGCAGCCGATTTAACAGCGGACCAATTGCCAAATACGCCGTCCATGCTTGCCGTTTGTCCGCCAATCCATCAGGACCAGTCAGATCACTTTTCAAGCACGATGAGGTAGCCGAACTAAGTGTTTCCTTTTTAGGGCGGAATGAAATCGACGTGGCGTTGCACACGCAATTGGATGACCGCTTCGGGTCACAAATCCCCGTAGTAGCAACGGCAGCTTTTGAAGTGCAATTTGCCTTTCATTGGGGATAGTTCGAATGCCCAGGTTGGGCTCGAAGCGGTCGTGACACGTCGCCGGATTGGTTGGTCCCGAGCCTAGCTTTTTCCTGATCCGGTGACGCGTCTGACGATCCAGAAATATGCCGGATAAGGCAACAGATTGATCAGTTTCAGCCACCAGGTGAACCGGCGGGGAAATGTCAGCTCAAAACCGCCCATGCGCAGGCCCTTGGTAATGCGTTTGACCGCTCGGTCAACTGGCATGAGCGCGGGCATCGTAAATTTGTTTCCGGCGGTCAGTGGGGTGTCGATGAAGCCGGGGTTTATGCACTGGATGCGGATGTTCATGTTGTCGAAATCGAATTTCAGCGCTTCGGCCATGTTGATCACGGCCGCCTTGGACGCGCCATAGGCCGAGGCCAGCGGCAATCCGCCGTATCCCGAGACCGATGACACGAAGGCGATCTGCCCCCTTTTTCGGATCTTCATCATCTCGACAACCGGTACCAGTCCGTTGACCACGCCCATCACGTTGATGTCGTATGTGTTTTTGAAACTGTCGACCTGAAGTCCAGAGCCTTTTCCAGGCAGATAGCCGCCGGCATTGAACACGGCCAGAACAATCGGTCCGGTTTCGGCTTCGATCCGTTCGACGATAGCCTCCATCACATCCGCGTCAGTCACATCGCCGGGCAGGGGAATGATTTTTCCGGCATATCCGGAAGCCGCCAATGCCATGTCGTGGAGTTTGTCGGCACTGCGGGCCGTGGCGGCCACGGTGTAACCTTCCGCGGCAAGATCAAGCGCCAGCTGCCGGCCAATGCCGCTGCTGGCGCCGGTCACCCATGCGATGCCGTCGCCAGGATTTGCCCGATAGAGACTCATATGGTTGGCGGTCTTACCGTCAGGTGCCAAGAAGATCGCCGAGGCGCTGGCCGATCGAACCGGTCAGTCGAAGATCTCCGTCAATGACGGCCAGGCAGATGCAGGGTCGTTCCTCTTCGGCAACCGGCCGGTGATCGACAGATTCGTCGGCAATGGAGATATCACCGCGACCGTATCGTCCGGTTATATCGGTGAATGCGCCGTCCAGGACGAGTGTCAGTTCCGAACCCTCGTGGGTGTGGCCGGGAATCGTCCTGCCGGGCCTTATCCAATACAGATTAACGTGGCAGCCATCCACTTCACCAAGATCATATTCTCTGAAACCCGGCAATTTGGACTGCCAGGGAACTTCATCGGCATCAAATCCGATGAAATTGCGCAGGGACGCCGGAAACACCTTGTCCGCCCGTTCGGCGGCTTTGATGATTTGCGGTTCCGGCGTTGCAAATATCGCATCCAGCCGCTCGTTGCGATTGCTGACCGCCCGAGGCTCGACATCATCAAGCGCCTTGCCAACAAGTCCCTCCAACCCACTGACGAACTGTCGATTGGCGCTCTTGATCTGCAAGTGAGATTCAACAAGCATCTGCGCCGGGGCAGGCAGCATTCCGCCAGCATAGCTTGCCAGCAGCGTGTCGATCGAATTCATGGTTTCTGGCGTCATGTTGCCTCAGAAGCGTTGCGTCGTCCTGATCGATGAATGGATCGGGCAAGTGCCATGGTGGATTGCCCCTTTTGCGATATGTTTACGGAGGATCATTCCGTTTGGATCATATATATTGCAAAGTGTCGGCTTGACAAAAAAAACCGCTTTCTGCGTTTCGTATTTCGGCAAATCCTTGCTTGAAACCGGGCTCCGGCATTTCTACGGTCCACCTTGGCACCAGAAGGAAAACACATATGCACCAATCGGTGATCGACGTCATCGGAAACACTCCGCTGATCAAACTGAAACGCGCATCGGAAGAAACCGGTTGCACGATTCTTGGAAAGGCCGAATTTCTGAACCCCGGCCAGTCGGTCAAGGATCGGGCAGGACTATTCATTATCCGGGATGCGGAAAGCAAGGGGTTGCTTCAACCGGGTGGCGTGATTGTCGAGGGAACGGCCGGCAATACCGGGATTGGCTTGACCGTAGTCGCCAAAGCGCTGGGCTATCGAACAGTGATCGTCATCCCGGAAACCCAGAGCCAGGAGAAAAAGGACACTTTGCGGCTTGTCGGCGCCGAACTTATTGAAGTTCCCGCCGCGCCGTACCGCAATCCAAACAACTACGTGAAGGTGTCAGGCCGGCTGGCCGAGCAAATGGCCAAGACGGATCCGAACGGTGCTGTTTGGGCAAACCAGTTCGATAATGTCGCCAATCGTGATGGTCACATCGAGACGACCGCCGAGGAGATCTGGGCGCAGACCGATGGAAAGATCGACGGGTTTGTCAGCGCGGTCGGGACCGGAGGTACGTTGGCGGGAGTTTCAGCCGGGCTCAAATCGAAAAATGCCGGCATCAAGACAGCTATTGCTGACCCGCTCGGGGCGGCGCTCTATAATTATTATGTCCATGGGGAAATGAAAGCCGAAGGCGGGTCCATTACCGAGGGCATCGGGCAGGGCCGTGTAACCGCCAATCTTGAGGGGTTTCGGCCGGATATGGCCTATCAGATCCCGGATGATGAAGCATTGCCGATCATATTCGACCTGATCCAGGAAGAAGGGCTATGTCTCGGCGGATCGAGCGGCATCAACATTGCAGGCGCTAAAAGGCTTGCACGCGAGCTTGGACCGGGACACACCATCGTCACTGTCCTGTGTGACTACGGCAATCGTTATCAATCGAAAATGTTCAATCCGGAGTTCCTGCGATCCAAGTCGCTGCCGGTGCCGCCCTGGATCGAGAAAAAGGTGGAAATCCAGGTTCCGTTCGAGGACGTTGAATAATGGCGTTTGAAACGGAACTTCTATTCATTGATGACGCTTTTCTGACCGATGGGAACGCCGAAGTGGTTGCCGTTAACGGACGGGGCGGCGTGATTCTCGATCGCACGATATTTTACGCGACCTCCGGCGGGCAACCCGGCGATACCGGCACCATCACACGCGCCGACGGAACAAAAATTGGCATTGCCGCGACTGTTTGCGGTGAAAGCAAGAGCGAAATCGTGCATGTGCCGGAAAACGGAAGCGTGCTTCCGGATGTCGGCGAAAAAATCACGATGCAGATTGACTGGGAGCGCCGCCACAAGCTGATGCGCATGCACACGGCCTGTCACCTGCTGACCGTCGCGTGCCCCTATC
This sequence comes from Hyphomicrobiales bacterium, assembly GCA_021775495.1. Taxonomy (GTDB): domain Bacteria; phylum Pseudomonadota; class Alphaproteobacteria; order Rhizobiales; family Rhizobiaceae; genus JAJFHT01. Next base: position 7,834 of record JAJFHT010000271.1, read on the forward strand.
CGATAACCGGTGCAGCTGTCGGCGAGGCGGAAAGCCGCATCGATTTCGACATTCCGGATTTCAGTCTGACCAAGGCCGATATTACACAAAAGCTGATGGAACTGGTGTCGGCGGAACACCCGGTTTTCACGCAATGGATCGAAGAGTCGGAACTGGATGCAAATCCGGACCTGGTCAAATCGAAAAATGTACGGCCGCCGAGAGGCACAGGGCGGGTCCGGCTGGTGTGCATCGGAGCGCAATCGTCGGTCGACAGCCAGCCATGCGGCGGGACACATGTCTCAAATACCGCGGAGGTGGGCGAGGTTCACATCGGCAAAATTGAAAAGAAGGGGCGTGAAAACCGCCGCTTTCGAATCCGCTTCGGGCCGTTGCCCGAGTGATAATGGAAATGCGCCAGATGAGGATCGGATGACGAACAAAAGCCGCTATGTTGTTTCTCCCGAATGGCTCGCCGGCCGGTTGGGGCAGGAAGATGTGTCGATCGTCGATGCGTCCTGGTACCTGCCGGTTCAGGAACGCGACGCCAGGGCCGAGTATCGTGCCGGCCATATTCCGGGCGCCGTGTTTTTCGATCTGGAT
>JAJFHT010000272.1 GCA_021775495.1 Hyphomicrobiales bacterium
GCCTTCAAGTCAGCCCGTTCGGCGATGACCCGCGGCAAACCCAAAACGCTGAAAATGCCCGTCGGATCGTTACGGTCAGCCTATGGCAAGGGTCTCGCGCTGCATCTCACCAACCCGAAGGCAATCGTGTTTTTCGGTTCACTCTTTGCCATCGGCGTTCCAGCGGGCACATCGGTTCAGGACCTGGCACTCGTCATTGCAGCGGTTGGTCTTCAAAGTGTCGTGGTGTTTCACGGATACGCATTGTTGTTCTCCAGCCCGCCACTGGTCGCCGGTTATGCGCGGCTGCGCCGTTGGTTTGAGGCGGTTTTTGCCATCGCCTTCGGTGTGACGGGATTGAAAATCTTGTCGGCCAGACTGTGAGCAGCAAAACCGATGTCATTCCTGCGGCGAAGCGGTCGACCATAGGCTTTCGCTTTTCAATACCGCGAGTTTGACGCGGAGAGATTCTTTTTTGGCCGACCTATCGGAGAACTCATTCCACACCTCGTTGAATTTTCAATTGTCTGGTTGTAGGATGACTAGAGGTAAACTATGTTCTTGAACTGTTGGGCAGCGGGTTTTGTGATTTGAACAACATGTCGGAAATGGCGGCCATGAAAACCGAGGATGCCAGATACACCAGATTGCTGGGATCCCTCGGGCCGTCTGTGGTCCTCGAATCGCACATGCCAGCCGACAGATATTTATCCGACTGGACCGGTGATCATCGCGGCCAGGCACTGGCAATTCTGCGTCCGGGTTCAGTCGAAGAAGTCTGCAAAACTGTCAGCCTCTGTGCGGATATGGAGTTGCCGATTGTGCCGCAAGGCGGAAACACCGGACTTGTTTCAGGTGCCGTCACGACATCATCTGAGTTCGCCGTTGTCAGCCTCGAGAGGTTGAACAGGATTCGCCGGGTCAGCCGTGATGATTTTTCGATTACGGTCGACTCTGGCTGTGTCCTTCAGGCCGTGAAAGATGCTGCCGAAGATAGTGGTTGCATTTATCCGATGGCCCTTGGCGCCCAGGGCACATGTCAGATCGGCGGTACAATTGCCACCAATGCCGGTGGCGTGAATGTTCTGAGATACGGCATGACGCGCGATCTGGTTCTCGGTCTCGAAGTTGTCTTGCCGAACGGCGTCATTTGGGACGGGCTTTCCAATCTTCGCAAGGACAATCGCGGCTACGATCTCAAACAGCTTTTCCTCGGCAGTGAAGGTACGCTCGGTGTCGTCACCGGTGCCTGTCTCAAACTTTTCCCGAAACCGGACCGGGTCGAAACCGCCTATCTCGGACTGCAGTCCTTTGAAGATGCCATGGAATTGTTTTCCCGTGCCCGCTACGCCTGTTCCGACTTGCTGACTGGTTTTGAAGTCATTGGCTCCGAATGCATCGGCATGGCCCGTTACGCCTATCCTGACCTGCCTGTGCCGATTTCGGAAAACACGCCTGTGCATGTCCTGTTCGAGGTTTCATCGGGTGCGCTTACCAATCTAAGGGAAATGCTGGAATCCTTTCTGGCAGAGGAGATGGCGTCCGGTTCCGTGGTCGAGGCGGTGCTGGCGGAGAACAAGGCGCAGGCGTTGTCTTTCTGGAAGGTTCGCGAGGGACTCGTCGAAGGACATGCCAGAAAAGGATTTCACGTTCGAAGCGACGTGTCGGTCGCCTTATCGGATGTTCCGCGTTTGATTGGCGCGTTGCGCGGCATGCTTACCAGGCGTTTTCCCGGCTGGATGCCTCAGGCCTACGGTCATGCAGGTGATGGCAATGTCCATTTCAACGCCCTGCCGCCCGATGGGCTGGACGAAGACCGGTGCCGGGCGATCGGACAACAAATCGAGCATGCGATATTCGAGGTTGTCGAAGATCTCGGCGGCTCCTTCAGCGCTGAACATGGCATAGGGCGGACAAAGCAAGACCGGTTCCGGACCTCCATGTCTGGTCCACATCGGCATCTGATTGAGGCATTGAAACACACACTGGATCCGGCTGGGTTGATGAACCCGGGCTGCATGGTCGGCTGAAAGGAACCCACATGAAACAGATATCGGCAGCTATCGGAGCGGTGGAGCATCTTCCCAGTAAAGTGGCGTCCTACATCAATCGCGAAATTTCCTCGGGGCGGCTGAAACCCGGTGAGCAGATGCCGACCGAGAACCACCTTGCTGAAAGGCTTGGTGTCAGTCGCAACGTCGTTCGCGAAGCGATTTCACAATTGCGCGCAGATGGCGTCGTCCGTGCCCGTCAGGGTGTCGGGGCGTTCGTCATGGAAGCTGAACAGCGCCTGGCGATCCGGCTCGATCCGGAAGAACTTAAGAACAGCGACAATACCGGGCAACTGTTTGAACTGCGCAATACGCTGGAAACCGAGGCAGCGGGCCTCGCCGCAGTGCGGCGGAGCGACGAGAGCCTCGCCAAAATCAAACGCGCACTGGATCGAATGGCCGGGGAGGAACGCTGGGAGGACGGCAGTATCGATGCCGATCTGCTGTTTCATCGAGAGATCGCCCGGGCCACCGGCAACGAGTATATCTACACTTTCATCTGCTTCATCTGCGAACAGATCCGCCGGTCGATTCATTTCGCCCGGAACACCAATCCGTTGCATGAACTGGTTGAAATCAACGTAGCCGAACATGTCGAAGTGTATGACGCGCTTGTTGCGGGTGATCCTGGCAGGGCGCGCGAAAAAATGCGCACCCACATCGCCGGTGCTGCCGAACGCGCCGGTGCCACGCTGCCGTCAAAGCCAATCACGAAAAAGAACACGGAGTAGACCATGTCCCTGGGAAAAGTGCAGGCAATTACCGATATCTGCATTCTGGCGGAAGACATCGAACGAACCGTGCAGTTCTACACCGAGAAACTCGGGTTCAAACTGCGGCGGCGGGCCGAGGGATTCGCCGATTTTCATGGACCGGGCGTCACCTTGGCGGCCTGGGAAACAGATCATATCCACACCCATGCCGGTGTTTCCAACACGCGTGCGCCAAAAGGCGCTCACAAAGCCTGCATTGCTGTGGAACTGGAAAGCCCGGCGGTTCTGGACGCCCTCTATCAAGATCTCACCGCCAACGGCGTTTCGTTCCAGGCGCCGCCGGCGGATTATCCATGGAACGCATATTGTGCCTATTTCACCGACCCCGACGACACGCTCTGGGAGCTCTATGCCTGGGGCAAGGGCGGTCCGGGGGACTACCACGAGGTCCATGCGTGATCATTACGACCGGGCGGAATCGAAGCCGGCCGGTCAGATTCAACCAGTGCTTAAAACACCAAACCGGAGGAACCTGAAAATGCTGAAAACACCGAACCTGATTAATCGCCGATCGCTGTTGAAATCGACTGCCGCCGGCATAGCCGCATTTGGCACGGGCATACAGCTTGTCCTGCCCGAAGATGCCCATGCCGCGGCCAAGGTGGTGGTCAAGTATGATTGGTTGATATCGAATGGTCAGATCGGCGATGTCATCGCGGTCGAAAATGGATATTTTGCCGATGCCGGCCTTGAAGTCGAATTCAGCCCTGGCGGACCAAACTCATCCACCGTTCCACCGGTGATTTCCGGGGCGGCGGCGCTCGGCCAGTTTTCCGAGACCGCACAACTGTTCAACGCCCGTGCAAATGGCGTCCCCGTCAAGATACTGGCCTGTGGATACCGCACTGGGCCATATGCATTGACGTCCAAGCCGGGCAAACCGTTGCGCTCGGTTTCAGATCTGAAGGGTTTGAAGATCGGCATTCAGCCGACCGCGCGATTCCTGATTGATGCCATTGCCGCCAAGAATGGTATCGATGTGAATGACCTGACCGTGGTGAATGTCGGATTTGACAAGGCGCCACTTGTTCGAGGTGAGGTCGATGCAATCGGCGGCTGGATCACCAACACCCAGGCGCTCAGCGTGATCGGTGACGATCGCATTGATCTGCTGGTCAGCGATCTTGGGCTTCCCGCCTACGCCGAGGTCTATTTTGCAACCGACGAAGCGATCGATGCCAATGTGGATATGCTTGCCAAATTTGTCGGCGCGGTCGGCAAGGGATGGGGATGGACCCATGCCAATCCGGAAGAGGCGGTTAAAAAGACCGTTGCCGCTCATCCCTCGCTCAGCCTCGAATGGGAACTGAAAACCATCGATCTCATTTTGAAGATGAGTTTTGATGCCGACACCGCCAAAGACGGATGGGGAACCTTCGATCCGGCTTCACTGGAGGAGCAACTGGCGATCTACGACAAGATTGGCCAATATTCAAACGGCCGGCCGAAACTTGAAGATGTTCACACGTTGAAGGCTCTTCAGATGAGTGCCGGTGAGCGCCCGAAACTGAATGCACCGGGTGCCTGACCCAATCCATGACATTTGCGGTCCAGACAAGAAACCTGGACGTCGGTTATCGCAACGCCGACGATTCGGTCACAGTCCTCTCCGGTGTCGATCTGGCGGTCGAGGCCGGAGAGTTCCTGACGATCCTCGGTCCGTCGGGGTGTGGAAAATCAACCTTGTTGCGCGTTGTTGCCGATCTGCTTGAACCGCTCGGAGGCGAGATCAGTGTACTGGGAGACAAACCTCACACTGTCCGCAGCCGTCGCGATGTCGGCTTTGTTTTTCAGGACGCGACATTGCTGCCCTGGCGGACTGTTGCTGCGAATATCGGCCTGCCGACCGTTGTTGGCGGCCGCCATGCCTCGAAGTTCGATCCGAATCGTATCACTGAACTCCTGCAATTGCTCGGGCTTGATGGCCTGGGCGATCGGTTTCCCCACCAACTGTCCGGAGGACAGCGTCAGCGGGTCGCCATCGCAAGGGCACTTCTGAACGAGCCAAAACTGCTGCTGATGGATGAGCCGTTTGGTGCATTGGACGAGATAACCAGAGACCGGCTGAACGACGAACTGCTGACAATCTGGCGAAGGACTGGAACCACGATCCTGTTTGTAACCCATTCCATTATGGAGGCGGTTTATCTTGGGCAACGGGTCATGATGCTTGCGGCAAATCCCGGCCGTATCGTCAATGTGGTCGATATCAGAACGGCAAAGTCTCCGGACAATAGTTGCAAGCGTGAGGACCCGGCGATCATATCGGCAATGGCGGAATTGAGGCAGATGCTGGAGCAGGTTTCATGATGCGGCGCCCGCTACCTCGTTGGGCGACGATCTCCTTGCCGATTGCAGGGGCGCTGTCGATAATTCTGGCTTGGCAATTTCTGCTGCCCGCTGCCGGAGTGCCTTCCTACATCGCGCCGACGCCGACAAGAATCGCCGGTGTCTTTCAGCAACAATGGGCGTTGCTGTTCGATAATTTCTGGCCGACCCTGGTCGAGGCGCTGTCCGGTTTTTTCATCGGCAATATCTCGGCAGTGCTGCTTGCCGTGGTCTTTGTCTACAGCAGGGTTGTTCAGGCAGCCTATTTCCCCGTTGTCCTGTTCTTCAACACCATCCCGATCCTCGCACTGTCTCCGATCATCATTCTGATTTTCGGTCTTGGCATGACCCCGAAAATCATCATCGCCGCAGTTATTTGTTTCTTTCCAACCCTGGTCAATATGATCCGGGGATTGAATTCGGCGTCGCACAATGAGCAGGAACTGCTGCGGGTTTTATCCGCCACCCCCTGGGAGATATTTTGGCGATTGCGACTTCCGCGATCGCTGCCGATGCTGTTCTCCTCCCTCAGGATAGCCTCGGCGACGGCCGTTATCGGGGCGATCGTCGGTGAGTGGATCGGTTCCGACAAGGGATTGGGTGCGCTGATCATCCAGGCGACGTTTAACTATCAGTCTGACCGGCTCTACGCGGCGATCGTTCTGTCATCGTCGATGTCGATCGCAATATTCCTGAGTGTCGTGATGATCGAGCGGCGGGTTATCCGCTACATTTGATCTCCGATATGCCGACGCCTGTTGTTTGGACACAAATGCAAATCCCGCTACTGATTGCAGAGCAGCGTAATATTGTCTTCGAGGCCATTGAGAAGCTGTCTTCGGTCGGGGCCTTCTTCCGGCAGGCTTGTGATCTGCACGATCGGCTTCCGGTCGGCCGAACTGGCGCAGTACAGGCCGCGTTCGGTGGAAACGGTCATCGGGTCCGGTCCGGCATAGGCCATCACCCCTGACCCATAGATGGTATAGATACCCTCAAGGTCCGGTTGCGACAGGTAGCCCTCCATCAGAATGTCGCCGACAGGTCCGGCGAAAAGACCGATGGTAACGGTTTCGGTCTGCAGTGCCGTCTCTTCCGGCATGCCATGAACGGTCAGCGCATCGCCCGGCCGGACATGTCGCAGCTTGATTCCGAGAACGCGGGTGCCGCCGACCTTTCCGGCATCTCCGTCCTCGCCCCTGCGATAGGTGCCGACGATCCGTGCTTGGGATTGTGGCTCGATTTTCACGATCCGTGTCGCCACAACAGTATTGCCATTCCACAATCCGTTGACGGCGATCCAGTCGCCGGTCTCAGGCTGCTCGCCTTTGCCAAAGCCAACAAAATCCGTATCCCGTCTTACCGCAATTTCAGACCCCATGACTGTCAGTTTTCCGGTGTCCGCCGCTTCGACCGGCCCGGTGATCGGCAGGTAGTGATTGATCGAGCCAGATGTCCATTTGCCATCTGCGAAGACAGCTTCCGCGGCTACGGTTTCGCCCGGAACGAGGCTGTCGGCAGTGCGTTCACCGAGAGGCGAAGTAAGCTTCAGGCCATCGGGAAAAACAATGTGCTGGCCGTTTACGTAAATGCTTCCGAGCTCGGTGATGGCACCGACGATCCCGGTTCCGACGATCCCACCCTCGCGGCTCTCCTCGGTTTCCTTTTCTGTCGCCGGCACCGGGAAGGCCACCAGCGTTACAATCGACGAAATTGCCAAAACACGCTTTGCAATCGAAATCATTTTTTTCCCTCACCGTTCTCGGATGATCCGGTCTTGCCCAGGACATAGGCTCCAACCGAAAAACGGCCGCTTGCTCGTGAATTTGATGCATCCTCTCGCTGAAGAGAAATTGCCCGTCGGTTCAGTTCTGCCAGCATTTCAGTTGAAAGCCTGGCGGATTCCTTAACAAGTTTTGCAATTGAAGCATCAGACAAGTGGCTGAAATGTGCCGCTCGCTCAAAATTTCGGATTTGATCATCGCTGGAGAGCAGATTTTCTGTCGCCGATTGCAGGTGCGCCAGCAGATTTTTTTCATAAGCGGAAATCATTGCCTCGCTGTCCGGGCTCCCGAGAAAGACATCATGTATCAAAGTAACGGTGTCTTTCCTGGTATCCACTGAAACCGCGTTCTGGACAGCCAGTGCATCAAGGACGGTAGACGACGGCAGATCAATTCTGGCATCACGAACCAGATCGTCAAAGCCCGGTGTGTCCTTTCTGCCTGCGCGCGGTAGCCGGCGGGGTTTGCCATTTGCATGACGATATTTGGCAGTTGCCGTCCAGAAACTGATCGCCAGAGAACATGCATTCATCAATGATCGTTTGCCGACCGGTTGCGCCTCCGCCCCCAACCGCCGCACATCCTTGCGGTGCAGCCCGGTCAGCAGGCTTATCCGGCTGTCGGTCATTTTCGAATCCGGCGCCGTCATTTCGTTCGCCGCATCGAACAGCGCCCGCTTGAGAACATCGGTGGCGGCGTTCAGCGTAACGCCATGGGCAATCATGGCGCGAGCGATCGGGCGCAACAGTCGCGAAAGGGTGCGCTGGAATTGCTCGGTGCGGCTTGTATGCACGACCATCTCTCGGTTTCCTGCGTTGCCACGTGTTGCCATTTAAATAACACGTCCCTCTGCCCGCTTCATCCAGACCGTCACGGATCCGTGACGATATTTTACATATTGTTATCACGAATTGGGAAATTTTCCCAATTGTTGTCACACATCTGGTTTCACCTCTGACATCTATCGAGAGGAATTGAAGATGCAGAACATTGCCCATTCACCAACACCCATTGCCACCCCACAGGCCCCAGCGCCGAATTTTGAGGATTCGCACGCCAGCGAACTGAAATCGCGATTGCTGGAAAATCTCAGGACGCATTCAGGATTGACTGCGCTCTGGAAGAACGACCGGTTTCGCAGCGCCGAACTTGCTCACCTGACCGACCGGGATCGCGAGCAGTTTGAAGCTTTCGGACAGGGGCCGCGTGCCCGGCCGCGCCATGAGTTCATTCATCGTGGCTTTGAGCATTATGCGGCAATCCAGCCCGATGCGGTTGCCGTCCGTCAGCTTGGTCAATCTCTGACATATGGAGAACTCGACGCACATGCCAACCGGTTGGCTGGGGTTCTCGCTGGCCATGGGGTCGGACACCGGGATGCCGTCGCGCTTTACCTGCAACGGTCCATAGCCATGGTTGTTGGCATCCTGGCCACACTCAAGCTCGGTGCAGCCTATGTGCCGCAGCATGTCGGTGTGGCACCCGGCGCGACCCTTGAACACATCGCCGATGTGACGGGTTCGAAAGTCGTTCTCACTCTTTCGGGCTTGCAGAACCAACTGCCGGATCTCCCCGGCCGGAAAATTGTTTGCATCGATTCTGTCATCGCCGAACCGATTGGCGGAGACGTTTGCGCGCCGCGCCTGCCGGAATCGGCAAGACCGGATGACCGGTGTTTCATTCTGTTCACTTCCGGCACGACGGGCGTTCCAAATGGCGTGCAGGTCACGCACCGCAATGTCTGCAATATCCTGCAGACGTCTCCCGGCGACCTCGGCATTCGGCCGGGCATGAAAGTCTCCCAATTGCTGTCGATATCCTTCGACATGGCCGCCTGGGAAATTCTCGGGTGTCTGTCGAATGGCGGGACACTGGTGCTTCGGGGCAAGGACTTCCAATCCGTTGCCGAGCAGGTTGATATTGTCATTGCCACACCGTCGATCCTGTGTTCGCTGGATGCCTCGCGTTGCCGCAATGTTAGGGTTGCAGCAGTTGCCGGTGAACCCTGTCCACGTCAACTGGCCGACAATTGGTCGGAATTCTGCACATTTTACAATTCCTGTGGTCCGACGGAAACCACGATCATCAACACCGCCGAACCGCACTATCCGGCAAAACCGGTGCTCAGCATCGGTCGTCCGACACCGAACAACACCGTCTACATACTCGACGACAAAATGAAACCGTGCGCCATCGGAGAAGTTGGTGAAATGTGGGCCGGCGGAGATTGTGTCACGGCGGGATATCTCGCCAATGAGCAACTGACCGGCGACCGCTATCGGCCCGATCCATTTCTCGGCGGCAACCGCATCATGTTCCGTACCCGCGATCTCGGCCGTTGGACGGCACAGGGTGAACTTGAGCATCTCGGCCGGGTCGACGATCAGGTCAAAATCCGTGGCTTCCGGGTGGAACTCGATTCCGTATCAGCGGTTCTGGAGCAGACGGACGGGTGCCGGCAGGCGGTGACTCTGAAATATGACAACCAGACCCTGGTCTCCTTCGTCAGTCCAACCGGCGTTGATGCCGAGAAGGCGCGCAGCGCCGTTGCGGAACAGCTGCCCTACTACTGCACGCCGGCCTTTGTCCTGGCCCTCGACGAACTTCCCCGAACACCACGCGGAAAACTGGACAAGAAGTTTCTGCTGGAAATGGCGACGGCCCATCGCCACCACACCGGCACGGAGGACCTTTGAATGTCGATGCAACTGGCACAACAGGACGGATTTACGGCCCCCAAACCGAACTGGCGCAAAATCACTCGCCACCCCTATCTAATGGAATACCAGCGTCTGGTCATTCTGGTCATTGCCGCCAATATCGCCGTCCTTGCATGGGGAATTCAGAGCGATGTTTGGTGGTCCGGGCAGGGCTTTGCCCTCGACAGGATAAGCGATCTGGCTCTGGTCAATCTGACCATGGCAATTCTGTTTCGGCAACAGCGCCTGATCAATTTCCTATTCTGGTTCGCGACCCGCATTCCGACAAGTTGGCCGTTGTGGATCCGCTGGGGCGCAGGAAAGATCTTTCATTTTGGCGGCATCCACGTCAGCGGAAATACAATGGGATCGCTCTGGTTCGCCTTTCTGTTATTCGCCATGACTTGGAACCGTTTCCATGGTTTTGAGAGTGTTTCGGACCGGACAATTGGTCTCAGCACCGCAATCGTGATGTTATTGGCATTCATGATCATCACCGCCTTCAGCCCGATCCGAACGAAGTTTCACAACCTGTTCGAACGGGTCCATCGGTTTGCCGGCTGGACCGTGCTTGCGCTGTTTTGGGCCCAGACTGTTTCCGTCATTAGCGATACGTCCGCCTCGCTGACAAGCTCACCGGCTTTCTGGATGTTATGCCTGATCACCGTATCGATTGCATCGCCCTGGATGAGTTTGAAAAAAGTGCCGGTCGAAATTGTCAAACCGTCCGGCCACGCCGTTTCCATTCGCTTCAACTATGGCGACACGCCCTTTCCGGGTTCTTCAAACTCCATCAGTGTCAATCCGCTGCTCGAATGGCATTCATTCGCCAATATTCCGGCTCCCGGCGAGGACGGATACCGCCTGATTGTTTCCCGGGCGGGAGACTGGACCGGCAGGTTTATCGACAATCCGCCGTCTCATGTCTGGGTCAAGGGCATCACAACTTCCGGAGTCGCGCGGATCGAAGTCCTGTTCAAAAAAGTGGTTTATGTCGCGACCGGCAGCGGCATCGGTCCGGTTATGCCGCATCTGTTGGCCAAGGACGTACCGATCCGCTTGATCTGGTCGACCCGGTCGCCGCGCGAG